>JAJRYL010000259.1 GCA_024275855.1 Deltaproteobacteria bacterium | reverse complement strand
GGGCCGTCGTTAAAGAGGTGCCCGAGGTGAGAGTCGGCTTTAGCGCTTCTAAGTTCCGTTCTGGTGCCGAAAAAACCGCGGTCCTCTTTTTCTACAATGCTCTCCGGGTCTATCGTTTTTGTAAAACTCGGCCAGCCCGTGCCGGATACGAACTTGTCCGATGAACTGAAGAGCGGCTCTCCTGAAACAATGTCTACGTATAACCCTGCGGCTTTATTGTTCCAGTAGCTGTTCTTAAACGCTCTCTCCGTGGCGTCTTCCTGCGTTACCCTGAACTGAAGCGGTGTGAGTCTGGCTCTCAGTTCCGAGCGCGCCGGTTTTATATAACCTCCTCTTATACGTCCTCGTTCCTTGCCCCATACTTTATCAAGAAATTGGTCGCGTCCCGACCTGTAACGGTAGTACTTGTACTTAATCAGGCTCTTTTTGTAGTAGTCCTGGTGGTACTCTTCCGCAGGGTAGAAGACCTTTGCCTCGACTATTCTTGTAACTATTGGAGTAGAGAAACGCTTAGAAGCCTCAAGCGCGGTCTTTGATTTTTCGGCCTCTATGCGCTGCGGCTCCGAATGGTAGAAGATCGCGCTCGTGTACTGAAAACCCCTGTCAACGAACTGCCCCTTGGAGTCCGTCGGGTCTATCTGCTGCCAGAAGGTTTGCAGCAAAGTACCGTAGCTTACTTTTTCCGGGTCGTAAGTGACCTGTACGCTCTCTACATGGCCGGTAGTACCGGACGACGCCTCCTCGTATGTCGGGTTTTTCGTATGTCCTCCGGTGTAGCCGGAGAGAACCTCTACTACCCCGTCGAGTTTTTCAAATGGCGGCTCCATACACCAGAAGCAGCCCCCGGCGAAAGTAGCTTTTTTATATTCGGCGGACGCGTAAACGCCCGTTGCCATAAGGCACAACAGGAGAGCGATAAAGAGAGCCTTAATCTTTTTTTGTGCCATCTTGCAACCCTTTGCCCGTTCTCTTGTTTTTACGCGTTTTTTTGTGTTCCGCAAGTTAATCCCTATATTATATGATAGCAGATAATATAGAAAATGCTTCATGAGCGGTTCTTTGAAGACAGAGTCGGTAGCTAATATGTTGAGCTGAGTATCTATAAAAAGCGCAACATATAGGTAGAAGTGTTTGCCGGTCATAGTGACAGAATACGCATTGAAGGCTATACTGTTATCCATACGTAAAAACCGGCGGGTTCTACCGGGGCAACGGCTTAAAGTATGAAGGTTTTATCAGATGAACCGTAAACTAATAAAGCTCGGGCTTGTAATTGTACTGCTCTCGGCGGTAGTGGCCTTTTTTATCTTAGACCTTCAGAGCTACGCCACGCTCGGATTTATAAAAGAAGAGCAGAAGAACTTTACTGACTTCTACCTCTCCAACAGGCTGCTTACTCTCGCTGTTTTCGGTGCCGGTTATATATTTGTAACGGCACTTTCGTTGCCCGGAGCGGCAGTGCTTACCGTGCTTTCCGGCGCTCTTTTCGGCCTCGGAGCCGGTACTATGGTTGTAAGCCCGGCGAGCACAATAGGGGCTACGGTCGCCTTTCTTTTCTCAAGGTTTCTTTTGAAAGATCTGGTAAACAGGCGTTTCGCTAAGAAGATAGAGGTTATTAATACCGGGGTTGAAAGAGAAGGGGCCTTCTACCTCTTCGCGCTCAGGCTGGTACCGGTCTTTCCGTTGTTTATGATAAATATTTTAATGGGATTGACACCGATCAGGGCCGCTACTTTTTTTATTGTCAGCCTTTTAGGCATGCTGCCGGGTACCGTTGTTTATGTTTACGCGGGTACGCAGCTTGGCGAACTTGAATCGCTCTCCGAT
>JAJRYL010000258.1 GCA_024275855.1 Deltaproteobacteria bacterium | reverse complement strand
GGTTATGGTCAGGTCGTCCTTTACAGATACCGCAGGCACGCTCGTCTGCAAGGAGGATAGCGAAATGGAAAGGGTTGTAGTCTCTGGAATTACTTACCACAAGGGCGAGGCGAAGATATCGGTGCTGCGGGTAAAAGATTGTCCGGGAGTCGCCGCAAAGCTCTTTAAGCCACTTACCGAGGCTGGTATAAATGTAGATATGATAGTGCAGAATATCGGGCACGACGGCACCACGGACATGACCTTTACGGTAAACAGGCCAGATTATAAAAGGGCTCTTAAGCTTGTCGAGGGGATGAAAGATGAACTTGGCGCCAGTAGTGTTGAAGGCGATACCGGTATAGCTAAGGTCTCTATAATCGGTGCCGGAATGAAGAGCCACGCGGGTATAGCCTCTAAAACGTTCGAGGCGCTTGCCGGAGAGGGCATAAATATTCAGATGATTTCGACCTCTGAGATAAAGATATCGTGCGTTGTGGATGAAAAGTATACGGAGCTTGCCGTGCGCGTTCTGCACGACGCCTTTGAGCTTGGCGAAGAGGATGTTGAGCAAGAGGTGTAAGGTTTTGGCACTTCTGTTTTCTCTTTATATAAACAGTAGAGAGAAGTTGCCGCAAGAGAAGCAGGATAAAAAGCAGGAAGAGAAGATGAGCGGAAAGAAAAAAATAGAACTCTACGATACAACGCTTAGAGACGGCACGCAGTCCGAAGACGTCTCTTTTTCGGTTGAGGATAAGGTGCGCGTGGCGCACTGTCTCGACGAACTCGGTATCGGTTTTATAGAAGGCGGCTGGCCGGGCAGTAATCCGAGAGATATTGAGTTCTTTAAGGTTATGCGTAAAGAGAAGCTCGCGCGCGCCTCTTTGGCAAGTTTCGGCTCTACGCGAAAGGCTAAAATAAAGCCCTCTGCCGATGGGAACCTTAACGCGCTCTTAAAGTCAGAGACCCCGGTGGTAACGATCTTCGGCAAGACGAGCAAGCTTCATGTACAGAAGGCCTTAAGGGTCTCTCTTGCCGAGAACCTCGCTATGATCAACGACTCGGTGCGTTACCTGAAGGCCCGTGTCGATAAGGTCTTTTACGACGCAGAGCACTTCTTCGACGGTTACAGGCAAGACCCCGAGTACGCGCTTAAAACCCTTGCCGCCGCCGAGGAGGCCGGTGCGGACTTTCTGGTTCTGTGCGATACCAACGGCGGTATGCTGCCCTCCGATATAACGGAAATCATGCGCGCGGTAACGCCCATTGTCTCTACCTCTATAGGCATACACGCTCATAACGATACCGGGTGCGCCGTTGCAAACTCTATCGTAGCGGTAACGGAGGGGGCGGTTATGGTGCAGGGTACTATAAACGGATACGGCGAAAGATGCGGTAACGCCAACCTCTGCTCTATAATCCCTAATCTTAAACTGAAAATGGGTTACGCCTCTGTAACGGACAAAGAGCTTGCTCTTCTTCGTGAAACGTCGCGTTTCATTACAGAGCTTACCAACCTGCCGCACTGTAAGCATGAGCCGTACGTCGGAGACTCGGCCTTTGCCCATAAGGGTGGAATACATGTTAACGCCGTGCTCAAAAGCTCTAATACGTATGAGCATATAGCGCCTGAGAAGGTCGGTAACCGCCGCCGCGTGCTGGTTTCCGACCTTTCCGGCCGGTCGAATATAGAGAGCAAGGCGAAAGAGTATGGTGTTGACCTCGACAGCGAGTCCAACGTGGTGCGCAAGGTGCTTGCCGAACTTAAGGAGCTTGAGTTTTACGGTTACCAGTACGAGGCCGCCGAGGCCTCTTTCGAGCTTTTGATGCAGAGGGCGCTAAAGAAGAAGAAGCGGTACTTTAAGCTTCACGGCTTCCGCGTGACAGATGAAAAGGTCGAGAACGGGTCTGCGCGCGCCGAGGCCACTATAAAGCTTGAGGTGGAAGGCATTGTAGAGCATACCGCCGCCGAGGGCACTGGGCCTGTCAACGCGCTCGACGCAGCGTTAAGAAAGGCGCTTGAGCGTTTTTATCCTACACTCAAAGACGTCAACCTGCTCGACTTCAAGGTGCGGGTGCTGGCCGGAGTACAGGGTACGGCGGCAAAGGTGCGGGTATTGGTAGAGTCTGGAGATACGGACGCTAAGTGGGGCACCGTAGGAGTATCGGAAAACGTTATAGAGGCGAGCTGGCAGGCGTTGGTCGATAGCCTTGAGTACAAGCTTTATAAGGACGAGCGTCCAAAGCGCTGCACAAAGGGGTAGAGGCGAGTTGTTTATGTAACGACCATTTCCCGAATGCTCGTCCTTTGCGCCGTTACCGTCAGGTGAGCAGTTTTGTCTGGCAGGCATTTTTGCATTGCGGGTGTTCTCTCCGTGGATAGTGCCGACAGGCGGGTGGTACTAACCGGTAGAGGTTTTTAACCGGCGGCGTATTGGTATAGAGCGGGCGGCTCTGTCCGGCGGGTACCAGCAGGTTCGGCCTTGCAAAGAGCAGCGAGGTGGAAGGAATTAATGTGCGAGGCGGCAAAAGCGGAAAAACAGAGAAGAGCTACATCGCCTACCTCTTATTATCATCCGTACTTTTTCTTCTTTATATCTTCCTCTTCAATGGCAGGTCGGCCATTACAGGTTCGTTCGCTTTAAGTGAAACCGCCGGGGTTGCGGTCGGTTCTGCGGGGCCGGAGAGCGGGACGGGGTTAACCGGACAGACGCCCGAATTATTCTTTCCCGGTTTTCCTGTTGATCTCAATACCGCAACAGCCGGCGAGCTTACCGTGCTTCCGGGTGTCGGTATCGTTACGGCAGAGCGTATTGTAAAGGTAAGAGAAGCGACCGGAGGTTTTGGCTCCGTTGACGACCTTTTAAAGGTAAGGTGGATAGGGCGGATAAAGCTTGAGACACTGCGTCCGCTGGTAACGGTAAACTCTAAAAGGCCGTTAAAGAGTAAGCGTCATGGAGATTAAAAGACCGGCAGCCCCCCCATTTTTTAATTGCCGCTTGTGTTGTTCGCATGCTATTTGATATAAGTTAGTTTCGTTCTATTCGGGGCCATTTGCTGAAAATTGATATTTGGTACTTTAAGTGCCTGAAAAATATACTTTAAGGAGCGCGGAAGTGATAAAGAGGTACACGAGGGACGAGATGGGCCGTATATGGGAGCCGTCCAACAGGTTTCAGAGCTGGCTCGATGTTGAGATAGCGGCGTGCGAGGCGTGGTGCGAACTCGGCAAGATACCAAAGGCCGCTTTAAAGAAGATTAAACAGAAGGCCGCCTTTGATA
Organism: Deltaproteobacteria bacterium; assembly: GCA_024275855.1. GTDB lineage: Bacteria > Desulfobacterota > GWC2-55-46 > GWC2-55-46 > JADFVP01 > JADFVP01. The sequence continues at coordinate 2,572 of JAJRYL010000258.1, read as the reverse complement.
TCGACCGTATCGATGAGATAGAGCTTGAGGTAAAGCACGATGTAATAGCTTTTTTAACCTCCGTGGCCGAACACGTTGGTGAAGAGTCCCGCTATATCCACATGGGGCTTACCTCTTCGGACATTTTAGACACCGCGCTCGGGCTTCTTCTCGGCCAGTCCGCCGAACTGATTATTACTGATATAAAGAAATTAATGGAGGTTATAGAGGTTCGCGCGCATGAGCATAAAAAGACCGTTATGATGGGGCGCTCGCACGGTATTCATGCGGAACCGATGACCTTCGGTCTTAAAATGGCGCTCTGGTACGCTGAGATGGGGCGCAACCTTGAGCGTATGGAGAAGGCGAAAAAGTCTATCGCATGCGGTAAGCTCTCCGGTGCCGTGGGAACGTTTTCGCAGACAGATCCTTTTATAGAGAAATATGTCTTAAAAAAGCTCGGCCTCTCGGTAGAGCCGGTCGCCACGCAGGTGGTACAGCGCGACCGTCACGCCGAGTACTTTTCTACGCTTGCGATTGTTGCAAGCTCAATCGAGAAGTTCGCCGTTGAGATCCGTCACCTTCAGCGTACGGAGGTATTGGAGGTAGAGGAGCCTTTTACCGCAGGACAGAAGGGCTCTTCCGCTATGCCGCACAAACGCAACCCCGTGGCCTCGGAAAACCTTACCGGCTGCGCCCGCCTTGTGCGCGGTTACGCGCTCAGCGCAATGGAGAACGTGGCCCTTTGGCACGAGCGCGACATAAGCCACTCTTCGGTAGAGCGTGTAATAGCCCCTGACGCTAATATTTTAGTCGATTATATGCTCGCGCGTCTTACCCGTCTTGTGCAAGACCTTGTTGTCTACCCCGACAACATGAAGAAGAACATGGAACGGCTCAGGGGGCTCGTCTACTCGCAAAAGGTTATGCTCGCGCTTGTTGATAAAGGCATATCGCGCGAAGAGGCGTACGAGCTTGTTCAGCGTAACGCTATGAAGGTCTGGGAGTGGAATGCGGACTTCAAGGGTTTTATACTTGACGATGAAAATATAATGAATCTGCTTACCCTGAAAGAGGTTGATGCCTGCTTCGACCTTAAACCGTACCTCAGGCGGATTGACTACATCTTCAGGCGGGTCTTTCAAAAGGGCAGAAAAAAGAAAGCGGCGGAAAAGGGTTAGCTGAAGAGCAGGGAAAAAAGGTTTTCAAGAGGTATTTATAGTACAAGACAACTATATAAGTTTTATTAAATACGGTGTTGGAAAAAGACGGAGAGTTGAAAAATGAGTGTAAAACATTTGGCGAGTATCAAGAGGTTAAACCTGCTATACGAAGGCAAGGCAAAAAGTATCTACGCAACGGACGAGCCGGAACTTGTTATACAGCACTTTAAAGACGACGCCACCGCCTTTAACGGCGAGAAGAAGGGTACGATACCGAACAAGGGGGCGATGAATAATCAGATTTCAGCGCGTGTATTCCATTTTCTTAAAGAGAACGGCATAAAGACCCATTACATAGCCACGCTGAATGAAAACGAGCAGCTTGTAAAGAAGCTCGCTATAATACCTATAGAGGTTGTCGTTCGTAATGTCGTGGCAGGCTCCCTTGCCAAACGTATGGGTAAAGAGGAGGGGTTTGAGCTTGACGACCCTGTTGTCGAGCTTTACTACAAAGACGACTCTTTAGGGGATCCTATGATCAACAGGTTTCACGTGCATTCGTTCAAGATAGCGGATCTTGAGCATATACGTGTAATGGAGGTAGAGGCGCAGAGGATTAACAACATGCTCTGGACTTTCTTCGACGAGCGCGGAATTTTGCTTGTGGACTTTAAGCTTGAGTTCGGCCTCCACAAGGGCGAACTGCTTTTAGGAGACGAGATAAGCCCCGACAGCTGCCGCTTCTGGGACAAAGAGACGAACGAGAAGCTCGATAAAGACCGTTTCCGGCGAGACCTCGGCAAGGTAGAGGAGTCGTACCGGGATGTAATGGATCGGGTGCTCAAATGAAGGCGAAAGTATACGTAACGCTTAAAGAGGGTGTGCTCGACCCGCAGGGTTCCGCTGTTATGGGCGCATTGAAGTCGATGCGTTTTGCGGAGGTTAGCGATGTGCGTATCGGTAAGTTTATGGAGATAGAGCTTAACGCGGACTCTAAAGAGGCCGAGGAGCGGCGTTTAAAAGATATGTGCGAAAAACTGCTTGCCAATACCGTTATAGAGGATTACAGGATTGAGATAGAATAATTCTGTTGCCTCTGTTTTTTCCTTTTAGCCGAGCGTCATAAAGGCGGACATCTTTTCCGGTATCGGGGCTGTGTTACACTAATGTGGAGCGCTAAAGATAAGTACGGGTTTCGTTGCCGGTAGATATCAACAAAGAGATTGCGATAAAGAGCGATTTTACGGGTGCTTCGGCACTCTTATAGAAGATAAAGGTTTTCTATGAAGTTTGGAATTATAGTTTTTCACGGGTCGAATTGCGACCACGATTGCTACCACGTTATAAAACATCTCTTCAATCAGCCCGTAGAGTACGTCTGGCATAAGTCGGATAATCTCGATGGTTTTGACTGTATAATACTGCCGGGT
>JAJRYL010000257.1 GCA_024275855.1 Deltaproteobacteria bacterium | reverse complement strand
GCGGTCTTTGGCGTAAAGGTCACCCTCTGGCGCGAGTACCCCTCCGTCTCGGCGTTCGCGATATTGTGCGACGTAACGCTTATAGCCTTCTGAGCGGAAAGCAGCGCCGTCTTTGCTATATGCATTGTAGCGTTTAGCGAGCCCATCTTCTACGCTCCTTCACTTAAGTTCGCTCCCTTCGGAACATTTGAGTAAAAATTTCCTGTAGGCTTATAAACACTTTTCGGCATAAAATTACCGAGCAGCCCAAGCGTCTTCTTAATATTTTCTATAGAGCCCTCTACAAAAAGGGCGTTAACCTTATTTACCTCTTTAATAGTATCTACGAGAGAGAGCACAACGGCCTGGCACTCTTTTAAGCGGTCGTACTCTGCTCCATCGCCGATCCGCTCCAGGATACCTGAAATATTTGCTATACTCTCTGCGCCAAGCTCTTTCTCTATGCCCGCCATTAAAACGGCACGGGCCTTGCTCATAGTGGCCACCTTCATCAACAGGTGCTCTTTGCGGCCTATAGTCTCGTAAAGAGCCCTATAATCCTTGCTTATGAGGTTCTCGGTCTCGGTCTGCTGCACCTCGACAAGGTTTCTGTAGACCTCAATCTCTTTTTCAAGATGTTCTATAAGCGCTTTTACCATCATAATTTACACTACCTTATTTGAACTGAGCATATGTTGAAGAGCCCGCTCTATCATGCCTTCGGCAACCTTTTCCGCGTCTACGTCGTAATTACCGCGCTCAATCTCCTCTTTGAGCCTAACCACCATCTCCGCTCTTATTTCCGGAACCGCGTCAAGTAGTTCTGCTATAGCATTAAGATCTTTTGCCTTGGCCGAAATATCCTTCTTGTCACCCTTGCCGCCGCCCTGATGCGCGCTCGCTTTCGTACCTTTCGAGCCGCTCTTCTTCTTGGTGCTCTTAACGTAACCAGTTGCACCTACATTTCCTTTTCCACCGATTTTCATTATTACCTCCCGCTAAAGTTTCATAGAAAGAACTACCTGAGATATCGGTGTAAAAAGCTAAAAACTTTAGCATCCGACCTCCTGCCAAGAGTACCACTTTGTGTTAAAAACATCAAACATCAACTCTTATCAGATGGCTCGGATCAATCGATTTTCCGTCTTTCAATACCTCGAAATGAAGGTGCGCTCCTGTGCTTCTGCCGGTGCTGCCTACAAGCGCGACCGGGTCGGCAAGACCTACTCAATCGCCCTTTTTAACAAGGTTTTTACTGTTATGGGCGTATCTTGAGACCAATCCGTTGTTGTGAAGCACTTCTACCACGTTGCCGTACCCGTTTTTAACACCGCTAAAGAGCACTCGGCCGGAGGTCGCCGGGTAGACCTCGGACCCGGCAGGCGCGGCTATGTCTATGCCTTTATGGTACTTAACGCTGCCGTCGTTTACAGGGTCGGTTCTAAGGCCGAAAAGAGAGCTTATACTGCCTATTACCGGCACCTTGACCGCGCCAAGCACGCCTATCTTCAACTTGTCGCTCTTACCTTTGAGCAAAACGGGGTTATGGCTATCCTCTTTGCTCTTTTCAACCGATCCGAAACCTTTTAACGTCTCTTTAAGTTTATCGAACTGCTTGTCGAACTGGGAGCTTAAAATACCCTTTAACCCTATTCCGCCGCCTGCGGCGATATTCTTGCTCATCTCGGCATCCATCATCTCAGCGTACATCTTCTCGCCGCTGCCGCCGTGAAAAAGTGTGCCTTCCTCTACCGTAGAGCGCATGCTTTTGAGCAGCTGATTGATAAAAATAGCCTCAAAGTCTTCAACCGCCTTGTCGAGCAGCCTGCTCTTCTCCTCCGGGTTGATTTCGTTTAAATTTATGGCTCTTATGGCATCGAGAGAGCCTAAGCTGTCCATACCGGTATCCCCTTTATATTATTTCCATCTCGGCCTGCAACGCCCCTGCCGCCTTTATGGCCTGAAGTATGGCTACAAGTTCGCGCGGCGTAACGCCAAGCAGGTTAAGGGCCCTTACAACCTCTCCAAGGGTCGCGTTGCCGGGCAGAATTATCAACCGCGACTTGCCCTCGGTAACGTTTGTCGTATCGACCGGCTGCACAACGGTGTCTCCGGTTGTGGAGAACGGGGTCGGCTGAGAGATAAGGTACTGAGTCTTAATCTCTATACTCAGGTCGGCGTGCGATATGGCCACCGTTGAGATACGAATATTTTCACCCATTACAACGGTACCGGTACGCTCGTTGACTACCACCCTGGCAATGGTATCGGGCACTACGTTAAGGGCCTCAATTATAGAGATAAAGTTAACGACATTCGATTTCTGGTCACCCGGTATCTTTATGGAGACCCTTCCGGCGTCCTGCGGAAAGGCCACATCCGCCTCGAACCTGTTATTGATTGCGGTAGCGAGCCTACCGGATGTTGTAAAGTCCGGCCTTCTCAGCACAAGGTTGAACTTGTCGGGGTTGTTCATCACAAGCGGAAGCTCACGCTCTATAATAGCCCCGTCCGTTATTTTTGCGACCGTCTGGTGGTTTTTAGTAACCGAGCTTGAGGCTCCGCCCGCCGTAAAACCGGCAAGTGCTACAGGCCCCTGGGCAACGGCGTATACCTTGCCGTCCGCGCCCTTTAAAGACGAGAGTATAAGGGTTCCGCCCATAAGGCTCGAAGCGTCGCCAAGAGACGAGAGCAGCACGTCTATCTTTGTGCCGGGCTTGGCGAACGCCGGCAGTTCAGCCGTTAACATAACGGTTGCCGTATTCTTTACCCTGATCCGCTTAGGGTCGAGCTTCATGCCCATTCTGTTGAGCATGTTCGATATTGACTGGGTAGTGTAAGTGGCGCTGGACTTGTCCCCTGTAGCGGTAAGCCCGACCACAAGGCCGTAACCGACAAGCTGGTTGGGGCGCACACCCTCTACAAAGGCGATGTCTTTAACCCGCGCGGCCTCAGCCGCGCTTAAAAAGAGCAGCATAAGAAACGGAACAAGCGTTAGAGTTATCTTAATACGGCCATACATTATCAAGTATCCTCCCTAACCAACCCGGTTTCTGCTCATCGGAAAGCACGCCTTTGCCTGAGTACTCTATTCTGGCGTCCGATATAAGAGCACTTTCAATCGTGTTTTTCTCGCTTATATCAACAGGCCTCACAATACCGCTGAGCACAAGGTACTGCAGTTCTTTATTGACTATGGTATCTTTTTTGCCCTCTATAACGAGGTTACCGTTGGGCAGTATATCCACTACGCGTGTTGATATAGTGGCGGTCAGCTCGCCTGTGCGC
>JAJRYL010000256.1 GCA_024275855.1 Deltaproteobacteria bacterium | reverse complement strand
GTTGCGGCTCATATATACAGTTCTGTCGGGTCTTTATCGCCATTAATCAAGGTTTACAGACGAAAGTCATACTCCCCTCACAGACTTACTGACAAGCTCTAAAGAGTATAGCCAGTATGCCCCTATAGAGAAAAAAATAAATGAAAAAAGAATAAGAACTGCTATCACCTTTATGTTCTATCTATTCCACCTCTTTAGATTTTCATTTATCTAATTTATATGCCCGGTATTATATTTCAGACACCAGCAGTACTGATTCTACTTGACAATTTCCGCCTCTAAGCATAGATTATAGATCAAATATATAGGAGGAAGTAACGAATATGCATTTTCATTGTGTTCAGTGCCATAGTTGTATTCATATAGAGGAACGGTTTATCGGCATGTCGGTTACCTGCAAGGCGTGTGAGGCCGAGAATTACTCTGAAGAGCTTTCAGACTCGCATCCGCACTACTTCTATATATCCGCAAAAAGATGCGGCGATGATAAGGCCGATGAGATTTACCTTGCTCAATGCCCTAATGAGGAGTGCTCAGGCCACAAGTACTGCATGGAAGGGCCTTCGTACAGCAAACCGGAGATTAGTACCTGCCCTGAGTGCGGCAATAAAGAACGTCCGCTATACAGGGTTAAACCTGAAGACAAACCGTGGGATAAGTAAAAAAAGAGGTTGATTTTAGGGCTGTTACGGACAAAAACGGGGTGTGCGTCTTTATTCTCCGCTTTCGTAAGTGTACGCCGTTACTTAAGTTTGCGCTAATATCTCCGCAACGAAGTTGTTTGCGCTAATATCTCTGTAACGAAGTTACCGGACAATCTATCTTAAAAGCCTCGAAGTTACTCACTCTCCGGTATGTAAGCGTTGGTACCTTGGTTTGAGCTAATATCTCTGTAACGAAGTTACCCTCTCGGGTGATTTTTTTTATGGACTGCCTTGAGTCGTTCGGTAGTTACGTGTGTATATATCTGGGTAGAAGAGATATCCGCATGGCCGAGCATCGCCTGGACTATTCTCAGGTCGGCCCCCCTTTCGAGCAGATGTGTAGCAAAACAGTGGCGCAGTATATGCGGTTTAATCTTTCGGGTCTCTATACCGGCCACGAGGGCCATTTTTTTAAGAATTACCCAATAATTCTGCCGTGTCATGCCGCTGCCGCGCGAGGTTAAAAAGAGGTCGTTAGAGGCTCTTTTTCCGCTGCCAAGCTCTTTGCGAGCGCTGTCCATATACCTTTTTACCCAGAGCATAGCAGATTCCCCCATCGGAACAAGCCGTTCCTTAGAACCCTTTCCCAAAGCTGTTATAAGCCCGCGCTGAAGGTCGATTGAGGCTACCTTAAGAGTAACCAACTCCGAAACCCGTACTCCGGTAGCGTACAGTAGCTCTATCATGGCTTTATTTCTAAGCCCTGTCGGTGTTGATATGTCGGGTATATTTAGTAAACGGTCTACCTCGTTTACGCTGAGAACTTGAGGCAGGTGTTTTGGCAGTTTCGGTATATCGATATTGGCGCATGGAGACTCGGTAAGCTCTTTTGTAATAAGAAGGAATCTGTACAACCCCCTTGTTGCGACCAATGTACGGGAGTACGATTTTACCGATAGGCCGGATTCTTTTAAAAACAGGAGAAAGGCCGATATATCGTTCCTTTGCGCTTCTTTAACGGTTGCGCCGTTTTTTTCAAGAAAGGCGGTCAGCTTGTCAAGATCTCTCTTGTAGGCGTAGACAGTATTGGCGCTAAGCCCCCTCTCCACCACAAGATGCTCCAAATACCTCTTTACTATATCTGTGCTCATCTCTTTAACGTCCTGTAGGGCGTACCATTAAACCAGAGTAGCGGAGATTTCACCAAGCCGCCGGATAAGCTCTTCTTTAATCTCCTTAAGGCGTTCTTTGTAGTAAATTTTCTGACCGAAGATATCTTTAACATAGAAGATATCGGAGGCTTCGTTGCCTTTTGTCGATATTTTGGCGATACGGATAAAGAGGCCGAGAGAGTTTAAAATAGTGGATACGTCGTAGAGCAGCCCTATCCTGTTCTGGGCGAAAAGGTCGAGCACGGTGTATGTTTCCGATACTTCGTTATCGAAGTTAACCCGCATTTCCACGTCCGGGGCCGGCTTAGTGTCGAGTATAGAGCTTTTTTTACGAAGCCCTGCGATTTTCTCCACCTCTACCTTGCCGGTTATTACGCTCTCAAGGTCGCTCTCTACCTTTCTGAGTTGCGATTCGCTCATAAGGAGTTCCCCTAACGAGTTGGTGACCTGTAGAACATCGAGCACCACACCGTTTCTAAGCGTATTGATCTCGGCGCTGAGTATATCTATCTTGTTAGCGGCGAGAACCCCGGTTATCATAGAAAAGAGGCCGTGTAGATCGTGCGTGCAGATAACGAGTTCGGTAAATACACTGTATGTATCGTGGCGTATATTCATTACAAAGGTTTTGGAGCCGAGGCTGTTGAGCACCCTTATATGGCGGGCTATAAATTCGTGCGGCGTTGAGAGAAAGTACTTTTGAGGTAGCAACAGAAAGTACTCTTTTACCTTGTCGGGCTTTATGCCTGATGGGGCGAGAAGCTCCGTGACAAAGGCGCGTATCTTCGATACGCGCGGGGCGGCCTCCTCTATTTCGAACGTGCCGCGCTCAAGAACGCTTAGGGTTCTAAAGTAAAGCTCCTGAAAAAGAGCGCCTTTCCACGATGTCCATACATCGGGCCCGACGGCCCGCACATCCGCGAATGTAAGAAGATAGAGCATCTTCAGGCGCTCTATGCCGCCTATCTGGCGCGCGAAATCTATTATAAGCTGTTCGTCGTGAATGTCCCTGTACTGCGCGGTATCGGCGAGAATAAGGTGTTCGAGCACCAGAAAATGGATGGTCTCCATATCTACGTCGGAGAGGTGAAGCCGTGCGCAGATTTCCGGTATCATGTCCGCGCCCTTTTCAGCATGCCCCTTTCCCTTCGACTTTCCGATGTCGTGAAAGAGCACGCCGAGAACGAGCAGTTCGGGTTTTTTAAGCTCTTTATAGATACTTGAGAGCAGCGGAAAGTCCAGCTCGTACTCTCCCGAGAGCCTCTCAATCTCTCTAATTGCGAAGAGCGTATGAACGTCTACGGTATATACATGATACAGGTCGTGCTGTACCTTGCACCTGATTTCTTTAAACTCCGGTATGTAGGCTTCGAGAAAACGGAGTTTGTGCATCTCGTATAGCGCCTTGTACGGCTCTTTGCCGCGCAGCATATTCATAAACGAGTCTGCCGCCATCTTCGATTCGCGCATGGACCCGCAAGAGGTCTCGGCAACGGCGAGTATTGCGTCTTTAACCTGCTGGCTCATTTCCACATCATGCGTATGCGCAAACTCGAAGGCGGTTAAAACGGTGTCGGGCTCTTCGGTAAAGAGTTGCTCGTTTCTCAAACAGAGCCTCTGCGCCTCTATTATAAAATCGTCTCCGTTCTTGTCGGTTAGACCGGCGAGAGCCGAC
>JAJRYL010000014.1 GCA_024275855.1 Deltaproteobacteria bacterium | reverse complement strand
GTTGTTAAAATATATGGGTACGTATAGTAATAGTACATTCAAGGTGGTTGTAAGTCAAGTGAATAAGAGTTTTTAGAGAAGTTGCGGCAGGGATACCCACGGCTCATTGAGGCGGTTTGTCAGAGAACGGAATTAGCTTATGCAGGTACTTACCCGTTTTGCTCGCGGCTACCGTGGCGATTTTTTCAGGCGGCCCCGCCGCTACAATATGACCGCCGAGTTCGCCTCCGACCGGGCCGATATCTATTACCCAGTCCGCGGTTTTGATGCAGTCGAGGTTGTGCTCTATCATAATTACCGTATTGCCGGAGTCCACAAGGCGACCAAGTACCGAGAGCAGGCGCTTAACGTCGCTCATGTGAAGCCCCGTTGTCGGCTCGTCGAAGATGTAGAGCATGCCCTGCTCTTTTTTATCTATAAGTTCACGCGCTATTTTGAGCCTCTGAGCCTCTCCGCCCGAAAGTGTCGTGGCGCTCTGGCCGAGTTTAAGGTAGCCGAGCCCGACCTCTTTGATTACGCTGAAACGTCTTTGCAGGTTCATCTCGCCGGAGAAGAGCAGGTACGCTTCGTCAAAGGTCATATTGAGGCACTCGAAGATATTTTTACCGCGGTATTTCGGTCTTAAGACCTTAGGGCGGTACCTCTTGCCCCCGCAGACCGGGCATTTTATGTAGACGTCGGGCAGGAAGTACATTTCGAGTTTTTGCATGCCTTCGCCCTTGCACGCGTCGCACCTGCCGCCGTTTACGTTAAAGGAGAAGTGCCCCGGTTTCAGTGTAGAGGCACGCGAGAGCGGAAGGGCGGCGAAGAGGGCGCGGATGTCGTCGAAGCCGCCTATGTAGGTTACGGGGTTCGACCTCGGGGTGCGGCCTATAGGGCTTTGATCTATCAGCCGAACGCCCGATATCAGGCCCATGCCCTCGATGGAGACGTACTCTAAAGGACGGTTCGCTCGCATTGAAAAGTTGGCTGCGAGTATCGAGTAGAGCGTATCCACTATAAGGCTCGATTTTCCGGAGCCTGAGACGCCTGTTATGGCGGTCATTGTTTTTAAGGGTATGGATACGTCGATTGATTTGAGGTTGTTGCCCCTTGCGCCTATAAGTTTTATGGCCTGCTTTCCGCTGTTTCTTCTCCAGCGTGGAATTCGTATCTCTTTTTTGCCTCTCAGGTAGTCGGCGGTTATCGTGTCTGCTGAGGCGAGAAAATCGGTGGTCCGGCCCGACCAGACGAGCCTTCCGCCGCGTTCTCCGGCTCCGGGGCCGAGTTCGAGTATGTGGTCCGAATTTTCTATTATAGCGGAATCGTGCTCTACCACGACAACGCTGTTGCCAAGCGCGCAGAGCCTTTTAAGCTGCGCGGCAAGTTTGTCTACGTCAACAGGGTGCAGGCCCACGGACGGTTCGTCGAGTATATACAGTACGCCCGTTAGCGTTGCGCTGAGTTGCGTTGCTATCGAGACCCGCTGCGCCTCGCCGCCGGAGAGCGTTCTGGTAGGCCTGTTTATAGTCAGGTATCCGAGCCCCGTCTCCTTGAGGAATTCGAGCTTTTCGAGTATGCTTTTTACCGCCGTTTCGGCAAGTTTAGACTCGTGCGCGCTGAGCTTAAGCTCTTTAAAGAAGGTAAAGGCCCTGTCTATCGGCATGCGGCTCACCTGCGCTATGTCGAGGCCGTCTATCTTTACCGAGAGCGCCGTTTTTTTCAAACGTGTTCCGCCGCACTCGGCGCAGGTAAATTCTGACTTGTAGCGCGAGGTAAAGACCTTTATGTGCAGTTTGTACTTTTTAAGCTCAAGGCTCTCGAAGAATTCGTTTACGCCCTCAAAGTCTTCGGTGCCTTCGAAGATAAGTTTAACGGTCTCTTTTGAGAGGGAGTTGAACGGAACGCCGAGCGGTATGGAGTAGGCGGCAGCATGTTTTGCTAAACGGTCGTAACAGTAACGGTACGACGGTTTTGTCCACGGCTCTATAACGCCCTCTTCGAGGCTCAGGTGCCTGTTTGGTATAATTTTGTCTATGTCGTGCCGCTGGATATTTCCGAAACCCTTGCAGGCGGTGCAGGCACCGACCGGGTGGTTGAAGGAGAGGGAGACGGCGCTCGGACGCTCTACCGTTACGTCGCAGTCGAGGCATTGCGGGCGTTCTGAGAAGAAGAGGGTCTGCTTCTTTTTTGAGTTGTCCGTGTCTATCGGCTCTACCCATGCCGTGCCGCCGCCTTCTCTGTACGCCGTCTCTACAGCCTCTATCAGGCGGAAGGTATTGTCGGGTTTAAGAAGTATGCGGTCGGTTACTACGTCTATCCGTCTTGTTTCGCCCGTCTCTTTCGAATTTAAGTCGCTGGTCAGCTCTATGAAGCCGCCTTCGCTTCTTATGCGTAAAAAACCTTTTCTTAAAAGTTCTTCAGCTATCGAAGCGAACTCGAAACTCTTTATACAAAGGGTGAAGCCGATTGCGAGCCTTGTCTGTTCGTGTCCGGCTGCAAGTTCGTTTGCCGCTTCCGCGGGGCTGTAAACCTTTATGGCGGAGCCGCAGCCGGGGCAGTGGACTTTGCCTACGCGCGAGAAGAGGAGGCGCAGCACGTCGTTAAGTTCTGTCATTGTGCCGAGCGTAGAGCGAGATGTGCGCACCGGGTTGCGCTGCTCTACCGCTATTGCCGGGCGGATGTTGGTGATTGAGTCTAAGTCCGGGCGGTCCATGCGGTCTAAAAAGAGGCGTGTGTAGGTGGAGAGCGACTCCATAAAACGCCACCTGCCCTCGGCAAAGAGGGTGTCGAAGGCGAGCGAAGATTTGCCGGAGCCGCTTGGGCCGACTATGGCCGTTATTTTATCGTGCGGTATCTTCAGCGACAGGTTCTTGAGGTTGTTCTGGCGCAACCCCTCGACGACCAGATAATCGGTATCGGTCGGAACGGTTGTAGTGAAGTACTCGCTCCCCGTTTTTTTCTTTGTTACCCGATTCCCGGCCATTTTATTAAAAAGAATTCCGTTAATTGTTTAACATCTGAGAGTAAAGCTTAAGCGCGTACACGTTTTGACGGTTGAAGCTGAAGCTGCGGTATATATGAACCGTGGTGCCAAGTCGCAACTGTTAATTATAAACGATAAATGCAGGTTTTTCCAGAAGTGATTTTTGGCGGGAATTAAGAGGGGCGTGGAGATATTTATCTCCACGCCCCGGCAGACTCTTTAAAGTCGAAGGCGTATGGTTTTTCTTTTTATTGAAGAGTCACTAAGTAAGGACTCTCCAATTTATTGTCTTATCCTTCTACTGCAACACCTTTCTACTTATCTCAAGCGGTTCTATGCCCTGCGCCCTTAATAGCGCCTCCGTGTGCCTGCTTTTGGTCACGAGCCACTGCTCGTAGAGGTTGAGTATATCTTTGGCAGTGGTAAGCCTGCACCGCTCGCTGACCTCTGAAAGCACATCTACGTAGAGGTTGAACTTGGCGGAAAGGTCGTTAAAGAGGCCGCCGAGCGAACTGTCCGCGCTT
>JAJRYL010000255.1 GCA_024275855.1 Deltaproteobacteria bacterium | reverse complement strand
GGCAAAAGAAATCTTTTGCCCTTGATTCCGCGTCTGCCAAAGGCCTTTAGCAGGCCCTCCGCTACGAACTTTTTTGGCACAAGGTCAACTTTAATGCCAAGCCCTTTTATAACCGCTGCCGTCTGCGTACCTACGGCGCAGAGCTTGACCCCTTTAAGTTCCCTTATGTCGAGCCCGAGTTTGTTTAAGCGCTCAATGAAATATTTTACACCATTTGCGCTTGTAAAGATAGCCCAGTCGTAGGTGGAAAGGCGTTTGATGGCGCGGTCGCACTCTTTAAAACTCGGCGGGCAGACCGTCTTTATGGTCGGGAAATTTATAGGCTCCGCGCCCCTGTTTTCAAGCACGCAAGAGAAGGCCCCGGCCTGCTCGGCGGTTCTTGTTACGAGCACGCGCTTTCCAAACAGCGGGCGGGATTCGAACCAGTCGAGCTTCTTTTTAAGATTTACAACCGTACCCACGACTATTACCATGGGCGGCAGCATGCCCGCTTCTTTAGACATCTTTACGGCGTTGTCAAGGGTACCCGTTACGCTGACCTGGCGAGTCATAGTGCCCCAGCGGACGAGGGCTACGGGTGTGGCCGGGTCCCAGCCGTTGGCAAGCAGTTTTTTTCTGATAAGCGCAAGGTTCTTCCAGCCCATTAGAAAGACGAGCGTGCCTCTGCCCGTGCTTAAGCGGTCCCAGGCAATATTGGTGCGTTCTTTTATAGGGTCTTCCTGCCCCGTTATAAACGTTACGGCGCTTGAAAACTCGCGATGCGTCAAGGGGATTCCGGCAAAGGCCGGGGCGGCTATCGCCGAGGTTACTCCGGGGATCACCTCGAAGTTAAGCCCCGCGTCTACAATCTCTTCGGCCTCCTCGGCACCCCTGCCGAAGATAAAGGGGTCGCCGCCCTTTAGCCGCGCAACCGTTTTGCCGCGCCGCGCGCGCTCTATCATCAACGCCGTTATCTCTTTTTGGGTGATAATATTGGTGGCGCCTTTTTTTCCGACATAGATACGCTCGGCCTTTGGGTTCGCGTAATCGAGCAGGCGTGAAGAGGCTAAAAAGTCGTAGATCACACAGTCCGCCGCCTTTATCGCCTCTACTCCTTTTACCGTGATCAGCGCCGGGTCTCCGGGACCAGCGCCTATAAGAAAAATTGAACCTGATGCCATGCGGTCTTCTTTCATTGTTTAAATTATGGTTAAAGTTGCAAACCCGTGCTTATCGGTCGTCAAGGTGTTTGCCCTGTAAGTATATAAGACCGAGATTAACAAAAGGGAAGCTTGAGATTACAAACGGTTAATTTTAAAGTAGTTAGTAAAAGTACAGCGCCTGTGATAACGGAAAACGGCTTGAAGATTGCAAAGTAGCGACGCTGCAGACACGACTTTGAATAATAACAGAAAAGAGGTGCGGTTGGCAAACCGCGAAAGAGGGTTTTTTTAATAAGAGGTTTTTTTAACTTGTCTGCCCCTGCTTTATTTAGAGATCGATGAGTTTCTCTTTTAAGAGCGTGTCGAGCACCGAGAGCATAGAGCCGTGGTAGAGCGGATAGTCGATAATGCCTGTTGAGGTGCGAAGTATCTCTACTGTTCTGTTTATATGCTCCTTGGCTTTAACGTCCGTATCGTCGATTTTTTTAAGCTCTAAAGAGAGGTTGAGCAGAAAGGCGGCGGCACCGGCGTTGCCTGACGGCAGGTCGTTGTCGAAGAGGTCGCGTACGCGCACGAAGAGCAGTTCGGAGTCTATAGCAGAGTCGAAAAAGCGGTTGCTCTTTTCGTCGTAAAAGAGTTTTATCATCTCGGTCGCAAGCCTCTTAGCCTCGTCTATCCATCTGTTCCGGCTCTTTAGGCCGGTATTGGCGTTACTCTCTTCGAGTGCGCCTGCCCCGGTTTTATGAAGCGCTAAAAGCGCGTTGCCAAGCAGCGCGTAATCCTCTAACCCGGCCTTTGCGTCCGACATGTCGCCAAGGTAGTATCTTCTCAGCCGTCCGGTGGAGTCCGTAAGCGATGTTAAGAGAAAGTCGGCGCATTTTGCGGCGGTTTCGAGCAGGTCCGGGCGTTTAAGAAGTACCGAGGCGGTGGCAAATGCCTCGATAGCAAGGGCGTTCCACGCTACTATGATCTTTTTGTCCTTTGCCGGAGGTATCCGTTTAATCCGTTCGGCTAAAAGGGCGGCGTGCATAGCGGCGATTTCCGGTTCTATCGCTTCGTCCGGCTCTTTTTGTGTTGCCCTCAGCGTATTGGCTCCCTCAAAGTTGCCGTGCTCCGTTATCGAGTAGTAATCTATAAAAGACTCTGCGTCCTTGGCGTCGAGTACGGCGCGTACTTCGTCCGGCTTCCAGACGTAGTAGGTGCCCTCCGCGCCGCCGGAGTCGGCGTCTTCTGCCGAGTAGAAGCCGCCCTCGACCGACAACATCTCTCTTTTCAGGTACTCCGCCGTATTTATAGCTGCGTCGGCGTAAAGTTTCAGGCCCGTGGCCTCGTAGCCGAGAGCGTACAGTCCGGTTAGCTGGGCGTTGTCGTAGAGCATCTTTTCAAAGTGCGGAACCGACCACTTTTCGTCAACCGTGTAGCGGTGAAACCCGCCCCCTATCGCGTCGTAAAGTCCGCCGGAGGCCATTGCCGACAAGCTCTTTTTAATTATGCCGAGCAGTTCGTCTTTTGTCGGGTGCGGAACCTGTCCGGCGCAGCCCGTATTGTAGCATTTAAGGAGGAATTTAAGAAATATGGTGTGAGGAAACTTCATGCCGTTGCCGAAACCGCCGTTTACCGGGTCGTGGTGCTCCAACGCGCCAATAAGAGCGGTCTCGATGATAGAGTCTGAAAGTGGTACGTTTATGGATTCGTCCGCAGGGCTGAGCGCGCCTACTATCTGCCCTGTTACACGCTCAAGTCCGGCCTTGTTCTCCGAGTAAGCTGAGATAACGGTAGCGAGCACGTTTTTAAATGACGGCATGCCGTGCGAAGGCACCGGAGGAAAGTACGTGCCGCCGTAAAAGGGCACTCCGTCGGGGGTGGTAAAGACGGTGAGCGGCCAGCCCCCCTGCCCCGTAAGCGCCTGTACCGCTTTCATGTATAACGAGTCGATATCAGGGTGCTCCTCCCTGTCTATCTTTATATTGACGAAGTGTTTGTTCATTATCGCCGCTGTTTCGCTCTCTTCAAACGACTCTTTGGCCATAACGTGACACCAGTGGCAGGTAGAGTAACCGATGGAGATCAACATAGGCAGGTTCTCTTTTTTTGCCCTCTCGGTCGCTTCAACCGACCACGGGTTCCAGTCTACGGGATTTTCAGCGTGCTGTGCGAGGTATGGACTTTTTTCGTTACGTAGGTTATTCATTACTTACATGCGCTTTCGGTTTTACTCTTTTGTAAAAAGAGAGGCTCCCCCGTTTTTTTGTCTTGCAGGGGATAGTATCAGTAAACCCCCCACCCGTATGAAACAGGCGGGGGGAAGGGGGGGGGGCAGAATTTTTTGTATCTTATTGTTCTTTTTTCAGCTAAATATACTGTATAGATGGTGCCGTATACGAATTATTCAGCCGATTGGTAAAAAATTCTGCCTAAGTAAAGTCTATAGCAAAAATACAGAAGCGCAACAGTGTGCGGATTTTTTTTCAAATAGTCAATTTTAGGTTATAATAGTCGTATAAACTCATAAAGTGAAAATCTGAAATGGAGGTACAAAATGGCTAAAAGAGTTCTTATGCCGCTTGCGCCCGGTTTCGAAGAGATAGAGGCGATTGCTGTTGTCGATATCTTGCGCAGAGCTGGAGCTACAGTTGTAATTGCGGCTACTACGGATGAGGTAAAGGCTCCGGTAATTGGAAGAGGCGGCGTAAAGGTTGTGGCCGACACCTCTTTGGAGAGCGTAAAAGACGAAGAGTTCGATATGGTGGTACTGCCCGGCGGAGGCGACGGAACAGAAAACCTGAAGAACGACCAGCGCGTGGCAAAGCTTGTGTGCAGGTTATTCGAGGGTGGTGGTTTCGTAGCCGCAATCTGTGCCGCTACGACCGTGCTGACAGCGACAGGGGTTACCGACGGACGTAAGGTTACGTGCCACCCGACGGTAGCGGAAGAGATAAAGAGGTGTGACTGCGTAGAAGAGCGCGTTGTGGTAGACGGTACGGTTATAACGAGCCGCGGGCCGGGTACGGCAATCGAGTTTGCCTATGCGCTTGTGGCGGCTCTGTTCGGAGCCAAGATGGTAGAAGAGGTGAATAGCGGCGTATTGGCGCGAATATAACAGGGTTGAGGTAAGGGAAAAGAACCCGCTTGCCGGTTAGACCGAAAAAAAGGGGGGCTTCTATGGCCGACGGACGTAGTATAAAGGACTGGGAAGAGTTTTATAAAGAGACCGATATAGAGGCCATGCCGTGGTTTCACGACGCGATAGACCCCGACCTTGAAGAGGCGCTCGACGCGCTCGGAATAACCGGAGGAAGCGCCCTCGATATAGGCACGGGGCCGGGTACGCAGGCCATTGCTATGGCCGGGCGGGGTCTGAGCGTAACGGCGACGGACCTGTCGGAGAGCGCGGTAAACAAGGCGCATCTGAGGGCGACCGGAGCCGGGGTCGAGATTGACTTTAGGGTAGACAATATCCTTTCGAGTACTTTAAATGAATTTTACGACGTAATCTTCGACCGCGGCTGCTTCCACACCCTCGACCCGGATAACAGGCAGGAGTATATCGACAAAGTGAGCGGACTGCTCGCCTCCGGCGGTTACCTTTTTTTAAAGTGCTTCTCTCATTTAGAGACGATGGAGCAGGGGCCGTTCCGTTTCAGCCCCGAAGAGATTACCGGATACTTCGGCAAAGAGTTCGAGGTGGTCTCTATTAAAGAGAGCGTATACCACGGTACGCTAAACCCTTTGCCTCTTGCGCTCTTTAGCGTTTTAAGAAAACGGTGATAGTAGAGAATTAAGGGGCGGTAAGCAGGGTACGGCTCTGTTTACCGCTCAAGTTTTAACCTGACTTTGTCGAGGCTCTCTTTAAGAAGCCTCTCTAAAACCGGTTCGACGAGTGTTGCGATCAGCCTCTCGGTTGCGCTGTTTTTCAGGTCGTACTCCATTGTAAAGCAGATAGTTGTGCTGTTATGGCCGGTTGGGGTAAGCATGTAACTGCCTGTATTGTAGATGCCGCTTGTCGATTTCCAGGCGAAGTACTCGGGGCGGTTTGACTCGACCACCGTTGCCTCCCACTCAAGTTTCAAACCGAAGAGTTCTACTCTCCAGAGGAACTTTTTGTCTCCGACGGGGCGAACCTCTTTTATGTAGGCCGAGTATTTTGAAAAGTTCTCAACGTTGCTTATCAGGTCGAAGACCTTTTCCGGCGGCGCGGATATTACCATTTTGTGCTTAAGGGTTCTCATCTCTTTTTTTCTTTTTTCACGAATCGTTGCCGTAGGCATGCTTTTCCGGCCGGGGTTGTTTAAACCTGCAATGGTTGTTCCGGCCTGATATAAGCCGGTTTGGTCAGACAGGGTCTATATGGATAAAGGCCTCGTCTACCTGAGGTATGGTTATAAGGGTTTTTCGAACATTTTCGCAGATCGTGTGCGAGGCGTCTGTCGAGAGGTTGCCGTCTACCTCGATATGAATCTCGACATGGATAAAGTTTCCGACGTAGTGGGCCCTTAACGTATTTGAGCCTACGACCCCGTCCGATTGCTCGGCCAGCTCTTTTATTCTCTTTATCATCTCTTTGTCGGGCGCGCGTCCCATAAGGTAGTCGATATTCTCGGTACCTATCTTGTAACCTGTAAATATTATCCAGAGGCTGATAACTATTCCGGCAATCGGGTCGAGCGTAGGGTAGCCGAGCTTAACGCCTAAAATTCCTACGAGCGCGGCCCCGGAGACGATTACGTCCATCATGGAGTCTACAGCGGTCGCCGCGAGCGCCGGGCTGTTGGCCTCCTCTCCGGCACGCTTAAAGTACCGGGCCATAACTGTTTTTACCAGTATGGTTATAACCGGCACTGAGAGGGCGAAGGCGCCTATGGTGGTCTCTCTCGGTTGTATGAAGCGGCCTATGGATTCGCGGATAATCTCGAAGCCAAGGATGCCGGCGAGTATAGCGATGACGATTCCGGCGATCGGTTCGGCGCGCGCGTGGCCGAAGGGGTGTTCTTCGTCCGCGCTCTTCGCGCTAACCTTCATGCAGTAAAAGGTGGCAAAAGAGGCGGCGATATCGTTTAGCGAGTTCATGGCGTCGGAAAGAAGCGCGATAGAGCCCGATAGCAGGCCCGCGGAAATCTTTATGATAAAGAGGGCCGTATTGCCAAGTATGTTTACTAAACTCGCTTTTAGAGCAATCGGTTTCATAATAGCTGGGGTCTGTACGGTCTGCGGGGCAGTCTGTAAAATAGAAAAAGGCTCTGCCCCTTTGGTATGGCTATATTATACCTGTTGGGCAGAGATGTGAAGCGGTTACTAATCAGTTTTTATAAATGGTCATTTGGCACT
>JAJRYL010000254.1 GCA_024275855.1 Deltaproteobacteria bacterium | reverse complement strand
GCTTTTACCCATCTCCACATCGGGCGTTATTTTTAACTCTTCAACACCTATATGGTTCGGTTCTGTAAAACCGAACAGCTCTAAAACAGCCGTATTCCCCTTCTTTAGCAGTGTCCGGCAGGCATGTTTTACAACCCTGTCGGTATTTTTCTCCTTACCTATCCATTTTTTCGCAACTTCAAACACCGCTGCCGGGTTGTCTTTAGAGATGTCGTTCAGGTTGTTAGCCACGCTTCGTCTTACGTACTCGGACTGATCGTTTTTAAGTCTTTCAAGAATCTTCAGTACCGGCCCCGGGTTCGACTTAAATTCCGGCAGCGCCATTGCCCACGGCAACCGCGGGCGGCACCCTTCGGTTGCAAGTCTGCGCACGTGGTGGCTGTTTGAGCCGGCCCATTCGTACATCCTGTCCATCATTTTACGCTTATAGAGTTTTATAAACGGCCTTACCGCAAACTAGGAGCTTGAGTGGCGCGTAAAGTGCTCCAACGCGCGAACAGACTCTTCAAAGTAATCGAGACCGTACAGCTCTACATAACCGGGAAAGAACATGTACTCAAAACCGTTAAAGCGTGACGAGGCCGGTATAAGCACCTCGATTACCTCCGTGTACGTTCCTTTCAGGTGCTTGTGGAGGTTTGTCGATATGGTCGCCATTCGCTCTTTCAGCTCTTTGCGTTTCCAGTCAGCATCAAAGACGGTGCGCTCAAAACCTCTAACGTCGAAACCGGGGCGGTGCGACTTTATTTCAGACGCCAGATTTCTTATCAGTTCTTTGTTGTATAAGTCTTTTAATGGCTCCGCCATAACTTCTCTTTCTTTATGTATCGTTACAGGGGTTGACAGGTGCGCATTGCTCCCTGTCTGTCTTTTATATTAACGTTAACCTGAATTTTAAGTATAGCGCATACCAGTACAAATTTTCAATTTTGTACTTTCCGGCAACCGGACTTCAGGGCAATAGTTATCTTCTTAGAGTTAAGGCGAAGCGTGTAGAATTTAAAATTTGCGTGGTATAAATACTGTAACGGTCTTTCCGGGATTGATCTTTTTCAGGGATAAAAATTGACCTGTCGAATAGAATAGTGGTAAACTCGGCAAACAGATGGTTTGCGGTTCTTTCAGCTATTATGTGGGATTGTAATACTTAATTTCTTAGAATATAATTGTTCTTATGCTTGAGGTGAGCTTTTCGTTTACCTAAATAGCCGTAGCGCAAACGCCGGGCCGTTAACCGGCGCCGGTAAGGCCGATATAGATAAAGCCGCATAAGTTTCGTAGTAATGCTAATGCCCGGGCAGAGGGTTTATAGCCATGAGAGGCCAACTTGCTTTACGTGCCCGACGGGGGTGAGGCGTGTCTGACGAAAAAAGAGTAAAGGGCGAGCTTTTTCGGGATCTGAAGTTTTTAGTAGAAGACCGCTTTCCTAAAAAGTGCCGGATTTGCGGAAAGGTATACGAAAAGGCCGGGGATTTTCTCTCCGATACGCTGCCGCTTGGCAACACGGGCGGGCTTAAGGAGACAACGGGCGACGACGATGAAGTAATAGTGGAGCTTTTTCGTAATTGCGTCTGCGGCACTACATTCATGGAGGAGTGCAAAGACCGGCGCGACATGTCTAAAGCCGGTAAAAGAAAAAGAGACGTCTTCGCAAAGATACTGGCGCTGCTGAAATCGGACGGGTGTGACGAAGAGGTTGCCATTAAGGAGCTTAAAAGGGTTATGCGCGGAGGGGATAGCGAATTTTTGAGAGCCCACGGCCTTGACCTGAGCAAGCTGCGTATCCGAGATGTTTAATAAGGTTTTTATAATAACAGGCGTTATACTCTAAAAGTTACTTTTATATAATTATTCGGTCGAACCTCTTTAAGCCGAAGCGAGGTATTTATATAAAAGGGCAATCCCGTGATGTGACTGAAAAGGAGCATTTTATGAAGCATACGCTTTTATTTGTCGATGATGAAAAAAATATTCTAAATTCGCTTTCAAGGCTTTTCAAGAACGAAAATTACAATATTCTAACCGCCTTAAGCGCGGAGCAGGGACTAAAGCTTGCCGAAGAGAACGATATCTCCCTTGTGATTTCCGACCACCTTATGCCGGGTATGAACGGGGTGGAGTTTTTAGCCGGGCTTAAGGAGGCAGCGCCAAAGACCATCAGGATACTGTTGACCGGGTACGCTGATATGGATACCACGATTGACGCTATCAATAAAGGGGAGGTCTACAGGTATTTGGTGAAACCCTGGAACGATAAAGCGTTATTGATTCTGGTAAGGCAGTGTCTTGAAGTCAAAGAGCTTGAGTCTATGAATAAAAGCCTTGCAAAGACCGTAAAAAAGCAGACTTATATACTTAAAAAACTGGAGGAAAGCCACCCCGGAATAACAGAGGTCGAAAGGGCTGAAGACGGCGCTATTATAATCGACGACCCGGACGAAATTTCATGGGAGGATATTTGCGATAGTGCGGACAAGTGAAGAGTAACGCGCGCCTGTTTATATAACCGTATCAATCGTCTCGATTTAAACCATAACCTCTTCTGTTCATAAATGCCGGCCCGGGTTGGCGTGCTTGCCGGGGTTCTTTTTTTGAGGGCCCGCTTAACGCGGCTCAGTTTTCGCGTACGATATGTACTCCTTCGATTATCGGGTCTATTTTATGGATCGCGTGAATCTTCATTATTATCTCGTTTTTTAACTTTGTGCCTTTGGTTATAAGTAGTCTGCCGCCTATTGTTTTGAGGTTTTCGGCAAGCACCATTCCGCTCGTTATATCCTTGACGGGCACTAAGATGCTCGTCTTTTCCGTCTTCGTATGCCTGATAAGGTCGATGAAGGTGTCTACTACCTGCGGGTCCACACTTTTGCCTTTTTGAGCGCGCAAGACCTCGATGGCAAGCTCTTTATGCAGCGTGCCGCTCGCCTTGGTCGTAAGCGTATCGTATAGTTTGCATACGGCTATCATCCTCGACCCTATGTGTATCTCCTCCTGCTTCAGCCCGTCGGGATAACCGTGGCCGTCGTACCTCTCGCTATGGCTCTTTATAAGTATTCCCACCTGTCTTAGAAAATCTATGGACGAGAGAAGCCCCTGGGTAAGGATAGGGCTGTGCCTTATTACGGCCAGTTCGTTCTTGTTCAGGTCTTTTTCATCTTTTTCAAGAATGTACTTCGGAACCCCTATCAGTCCTATTGTGTGAAGAAGGGCCGCCGACTCTATCAGGTCCACCTCGATAGGGTCGAGTTTCATAGTTATAGCGAGTTTCTTTACCAGCCCGGCGACCCGCTTGCTGTGTCCGCCTATGTTAGGGTCGTAGAGTTCGGTTACGTCGGCAAAAACTTTTATAAAAGAGAAAAAGTTATCCCTGATCTTTTTTGTCTTATCGATCACCTTTGCTTCGAGATTTTTATTCATGTCAACAAGCTCGGTGTTCTGTCTTTGCGTCAGTTCAAGCAGGTCCCTGTTCTGTGTTTTGAGGTCGTAACGGTCGAGGGCTTCTTTAACGGCAAATTTAAGGTCGTCGTCGTTCCACGGTTTGGTTATATAGCGGTAGACCTCTCCGGAGTTGATCGCTTCCGTAACGGCGTTCATGTCCGAGTATCCGGTAAGCATGAAGCGAATGGTTTCCGGGGCCAGTTTTTTCGCTTTCGACAGAAATTCAACACCCTCCATCTCCGGCATCCTGTTGTCGGAAATGATAAGGGCGACCTTGTTTGCCTTTATGAGCTCAAGCCCCTCCTTGCCGCTCGAAGCGGTAAGGATATTGTACCCCTCCCGCCTGAAGAGTCTTTGCAGGGAGTGGAGTATATTAACCTCGTCGTCAACAAATAGTAGCGTGTGCTCTCTTTTTTCGTCCATTTAACAAGCACCCCTTTCGCCGGTCTGTAGCGGTTCAGTGTTAGCGGCATCGAACGCGTCCGCTCCTTTTACGGGCAGCTTTACCGTAAAAGTTGTTCCTTCGCCTTCCTTGCTTTGCACCTCTATGCTTCCACGGTGTTTCTCTATTACGCCGTGGGCTATGGATAGTCCGAGCCCGGTTCCTTTACCTATTGGTTTTGTCGTAAAGAAGGGGTCGAATATCTTTTTTACGTTCTCTTCAGACATTCCCGTTCCGTTGTCCGTTATCTTAACGACCGCGTATTCGTTATCGGTAAAGGTTTTGATAGTTATCTGCCCTTTTTCCTCTATCGCCTGAGAGGCGTTTATTATAATGTTGAGCAGTACCTGGTTAATCTGTTGATGGTTGCAGATTACGGGCGGTAGTTCACCTAACTCCCTTATCACCTCGGCCTTGTACTTGATCTCGTGCCAGCTTACCTTTATCGTATCCTCGATGCATTGATTAAGGTCGCACTTTTTCTGCCCCCCCACGTCGGCATGCGAGAAATCCTTAAGGCTCTTGACAATGGAGACGACCCTGTTCACCCCTTCCTTCGATTCCTCTACGAGATTTTTTATATCCAGGATCGTAAAATCGGTGTCCTTCTCGTTCTTAAAGGCGTTAATCCCGTGCAACACCTTATCGCAGTCGAAACTGCCGTCCTTAAGCGGCTTGTCTATTTCCGTATACAGTTTAAGCAGCTCTACGAGGTCTTCCGTGTACTCTTCGAGGGTGTTAAGGTTTGAGCGTATAAACCCTATAGGGTTGTTTATTTCGTGGGCGACCCCGGCGGCGAGCTGCCCTATTGAGGCCATCTTCTCCGATTGAACCATGTGCGCCCTTGTCTCTTCAAGCTCAAGGTGCGTATCGGTCAACTCTTTTATAAACGCCTCCTGCTCTTTGTACTTATTCGAGAGTTCCTCCTGGGTCTTTGACAGGGCCTTGTTCACCTCCTGCAACTCCTCCGCCCTCTTATCCATCTTATCGGCGTTCCACTCAAGTATCTGCGCGTACTGCTTCTGGTTTACCCTGTCCTCTAAGATGCGCCTGCTCATATTGTTGAAGCTCTTTGCCAGAACCGCTATCTCGTCGTTGCCGCCAACCTCTATCGTTGCGTTTTTTTTGCCGTGATCGTAAACAGTGACCACGTGCTCTATCTTTTTTATTCTGCCTACTATGTCTTTAGAGATATAGATGGTGAAAGAGATAGCGATGACTACGGCGACACAGATAACAATCAGGTAGTAGAGGATGACTCTGTTGAACCTCTGTTCCATTAAGTTCTGCGCCGCTACCGCCTCTGCGTTTTCATGTTTCACCAGCATATCGGAGATATCTATAATCTTCCGGTATCTCTGCTCCTGAATATTTATGGCTATCTGCTTTGCGGCATCGAGCCTTCCTTCGAATATAGCCGGAAGCACCTCTTCGTCTCTGGTGGTTTTAAAGAGCGTCCAGATGGATTTAAGTTTCTTAATCGAATTTATGGCCTCTTTGTCGAAGTGATTGTTCTTCGAGAGCATAAAGGCGATGTGCCCGTCGATAACTTCTGTTTTGTCGGTGATCGCCTGAAGGTTTGCCTCAAGCTTATCTTTGTCCGATTCGATCATTAGCGTAAGTAATGTCCTTCTTACGTCTTCAATGGCTATAGTAAGGTTCATGAACCTCTGAGACTCAAGAAAGGTCTCGTCGTAGATCTTCCTTGAGCTGTTCTTCATCTCCTGCATGCCTGTCCAGCCAATAAAAATTAACAGGCTCAAAAAGATGAAAGAGATTGAAAGAAGAGCGGTAAGCTTGGTGCTTATATTTAAGTTTCCAAATTTTTTCATTTAAGTGCGCTCTTCTTCTCCGGCTCTGTACCGACCGGAAGAGTTATAGTAAAGGTTGTTCCCTCGTTTATTGAACTTTTCACTTCTATTTTTCCGTTATGATCCTTTATTATGTTGTATGAGAGCGACAACCCAAGCCCCGGGCCTTTGCCTACCGGTTTGGTAGTAAAGAACGGGTCGAAGATTTTGCTTAGGTTACCTTGTGGTATGCCGCTTCCGGTGTCGCTTATAATGATAAAGATCGTGTCGTTCTTACAGTATGTCTTTATGCGGATTTCGCCTTTTTTCTCTATTGAGTGCGACGCGTTAACTATAAGGTTTAGAAATACCTGGTTCAGCTCTCCGGGGTTGCACCTTACGGAGGGCAGTTTACCAAGCTCCGTTATTACGGCTGCCTTGTATTTTGTCTCGTTGGCGGCTATGTTGACGGTGCTTTCGATTCCTCTGTTTATATCCGCCCACGTAAACTCGGATGAGCCTTCGTGCGAGAAGTCTCTTAAGTCCGCAACTATCTTTCTGACACGCTCGGCGCCTTCTACCGATTCGCGTATTACCTCAACAGAGTCTTCGAGTATGAAGTCTATGTCGAGATTTTTTTTAGACTCCGTTATCTCTTTTGTCTCTATGTCGGTGAGCCCGCCCCTTGAAGCGGTTGAGTCGAAGAGATTGTCGTATTTTTTTATATGGGCCCTGAGGTCGCTCATATAGGACTCGATACTGCCGAGGTTGCTAAGGAGAAAACCTACCGGGTTGTTTATCTCGTGGGCTACGCCTGCGGCAAGCTGTCCTATGGCGGCCATCTTTTCACTCTGAAGAAGCTGCGCGTGCGC
>JAJRYL010000253.1 GCA_024275855.1 Deltaproteobacteria bacterium | reverse complement strand
GCAGACCGGCCCCGGAGGTCTTAAGTTCTTTGGCCGCAAACGCCTCTTTTAACGCGTTGGCTACGATTTTTTTTATCTCTTTTTTCATTAGTAGACTCTTCTTAATCCTATTTATACCGTTAGAGCCTGCGACCCTTTTTACGGCTTATTTTATATCTCTGTTCTTTATCTAACTCTCTGCGATTTCTTTATACAGCTCCGGTCTGCGCCCCTTTTACGGTCTATTTTATATCTCTGTTCTTTATCTAATTTTCTGCGATTTCTTTATACAGTTCGGGTCTGCGCCCCTTTAAAAAGACCCATTCGGAGCGTGTGGCCGCTATTTCTCCAAGATCCATCGACGCTACTACTATTCCCTCGCCTGCCCCTCCGGGTTCAACGAGCATTTCTCCGTCTGGACGCACGGCAAAACTTCTTCCGTAGAACTCCTGCGCCTCCGTCCCCCCAACTCTGTTGGCTCTGAAGATAAAAAAGCAGTTGGAGTGCGCCGCGGCCGCTATCATCCTCTCCCACTTAGCGTGAGAGTGGTAAAAGGCCGAGGCTGTCGGGGTAAAGACTATTTCGGCGCCTTTTAGCGCAAGGGCGCGAAAACCTTCGGGAAAGAAGATGTCCCAGCATAGCTGTACGCCTATTGTCGCCTTCGGGGTTTTAAAGACCGGAAAACCGAGGTCGCCCGCTTTAAAGTAACTGGCCTCTTCCCACAGCGGTATCTGCGGAACGTGAACCTTGCGGTACTTGCCTGTTATCTCTCCGTCCGGGCCTATTACAAAAGCGGTATTGAAGTGAACGCCTGAGTCGAGTTCAAAAATAGGGGCGATAACCACGCTTTTATTCTTCAGCGCCGCCTCTTGCATTGCCGTAACAGAGGCTCCGTCTTCTTTTTCGCTAAAGCTGAAGTTCGCGTCATTTATCTCTGCCGGAAACCACCGGTTATTGAAAAGCTGCGGCAGGGCCATTATCCGGGCGCCTTCGGTAGCCGCAAGGTCTATTAATTCCGCGGCTTTACGCAGGTTTTTCTTTATATCATCTCCGGGAGCCATCTGTATGGCGGCGGTTTTAACTACTCTATTCACGTATCGACTCTCTCTTTTATACGGCCCGTTACAGTCATTAACCGTAGATTGACCCTGTCTCCGCATACTCCTGTAAACAGGTAGTATTTCAGGCTAAAGTTATGGGGCTTATCTTCCGATATGGGAATTAAGCTTAAAGGTATAAACGTACTTACCGTACCGTATCAATTTTACGATTGGGTTTGCGGGCTTGAAGTTTTGAGTGCGGGAAGAGCGCGGTATTGCAAAAGTTCATTACTCTTGACCTGAAAACCTGTAAAGCACCTCGTCTCTGCCGATCATGCCAAGCTCTTTTTTGGCTATGAACTTTATGAACTTTTTATCGGTCTTGAGAAGCGAAATCTTTTTTTCAAGGTCTTTATTCTCAACTGCTACCGACTTATTGAACTCTACAATGCCGTCTCGTTCGGCTCCGAGCCTGTAGGCGTCTATAAAACCTTTATCGCCAAAGACCGCAAAGAGTACTATAGCGGTAATACAGGTGGCGAATACATGCCATATTTTAAGGCCACTTTTATTTTTTGTCTTCTTTTTCACTAAGTTATCTTTAGCAAAGCGTGCGTAAAAAGTCAAGAAGTTATAGCTTTTTTCTCACCTGTCCGGGTACGTAAGCTACAGGGCGATAGAGTCCGAAAAGAAAATAAAATAGTGTTTGACAATAGATAACTGGCTGTTATTATAGAGTTGTTAAATTCTACAGCTTGTAAGATATATAGCAGGCTGGCTACCAAGCGGGGGAAAATGAACAAACTGAGTTGCCCAAGATGTGAAAACCCGTTCTTTACTGCTGCGCGCGAGACGACAATGCCTTGCCCTTACTGCGGTTACGAGGTAAAGGCCGAAGAGTCCGACAGAAGGGATCTTGGCAGAGAGGCTGTACAGAGGGGCTGCGATATTTTAAAAGGCGAAGTCAGGGTGCCTGTCCGTACGGTCGACCTTTCCAACACCGGGGTGGGTATAAAGATGAAGGGGTATCTGCCTTTTGATATCGACGATACCGTTGATATCTACTGTAGCGGCCTCGACATAGTCAAGCAGGCTCGCGTGGTCTGGACAAAGAAGTTCTACGGATTATCGCGCGCCGGTCTCAGGTTCTGCGAGCAGTAGAGCTTTAAAGCCGAAAAGGCGGGTTTTCTTAAAGTAAACAGGTTTTGCCCTGTTTTAAGAAGTTTTGTGATGTATCCGGTTTTCGCCGGTACACGCTTTGCGCGGCAGTGCCGCCGCTTCTGCCCGTTGGCCGCTCTTCGTCGGGACAGATAAATTATACTACCGGATACCCGAAAGACCGTCTTATGGCGGTCTTTTTTATTGTCTTTTCCGTTATTTTATTTTCTCAGGGCCTGTTCGCTTAGCGGCTCCGTACTGTTTCGTCAGCTTTTACCGCTTGACTGTATTGATGCACTATTATAACATCTTGGCGTTGGAAGCTGCCGGCTCGGGGCACGCTGGATTTTGGCGCAAGGCTCATGGCAGCAGGGCGCGGGCCCCTCTGGAAAGTTTGAATATTTAAACGCTTAAACGATCAATAAAGAAAGAACCCGAAAGATTATGACCAGCGGTGTCTTCTGTCTTCAGCAGATAAAAGATTGTATTGAAAAGGGCGCCTTGCGGTCGAACTCCGTGCCGATAGCCGCAGGGCAGATCCAGCCTGCCTCCGTTGACTTGAGGCTCGGCCCCAAGGCTTACAGGCTGGTGTCGAGTTTTCTTCCCGAAGGCAGCACGGTTATGGAGAAGTTGCGCGCCGAAGACCTTTACGGCTCGGACCTTGTTATGTACGAGACGGACATATCAAAAGGCGGTGTGCTTGAAAAAGGGCACGTATACCTTATACCTCTTATGGAAGAGCTTGCTCTCGACGAGGGCATTTCGGGGCGCGCCAACCCCAAGTCCACCACCGGCAGGCTCGATATTTTCGCGCGCGTGCTTTCCGATTACTCCCCGCGTTTCGACGACATTGCTCCGGGTTACAGGGGCGGGCTTTACCTTGAGGTTATGCCGCGCTCTTATACCATAAAGGTTCACGAAGGGCTCTCGCTCGTTCAGCTTCGTTTGATGAAGGGAGAGTGCCGCCTTAGCGATTCGAAGCTGAAGACCCTTAATAACGACTACAGCCTGCTCTTTGACGGAGACGACCACATAGCCACCAAGGATATTAATATTTCCGACGGGCTTTATATGAGCGTCGATCTCGAAGGGGATGAAAAGACCGGCATTATCGGTTACAAGAGCCGGAAGAACTCTCATATAATAGATCTCGCTAATAGGAATTTTTACAATATAAAAGATTTCTGGGAGCCGATTCTAAGAACGGAAAAGGGCACCATTATTTTAGAACCCGAAGAGTTCTATATACTTTCGTCCAAGGAGCGGATCAGGGTTCCTCCGGCTTACGCCGCTGAAATGGCCGCTTACGAGGCCGGTTCCGGAGAGCTTCGCACCCATTACGCCGGTTTTTTCGACCCCGGTTTCGGTTACGGCCCCAAGGGCGAGGTGCTCGGCACCAAGGCAGTGTTGGAGGTGAGGGCGCACGACGTGCCGTTTATGATCGCCGACGGGCAGACCTTCTGCAAGTTGACCTTCGAGAAGATGTTAGAGGTTCCCGAAGAGGTCTACGGGCCCAAAATAGGTTCTTCGTACCAGTTTCAGACCATAACTCTGAGCAAGCAGTTTAAGAACGGTTAACCGCTCCCGTCCTTATCAGGCGGCTCTTTTTCCGTTTGGTGTTTCCCACCCATTTCTACTAAAGAGACACAAAAATAAGTATGGCAAAGTCCGCTAAATCATCCGGTTCAGCCAGGAGGCCCGAGGGCAGGGGCCAAAAGAACGACCGCCTCCGGAGCGGTAAAAAAGCTCCGGGGCTCGCTCAAGAGGT
>JAJRYL010000252.1 GCA_024275855.1 Deltaproteobacteria bacterium | reverse complement strand
CACGGTCTGTATAAGCTGGGTATCGAAACCCTTATCTACCTTGTTGCGCAGATAATTTATATATACGTCAACAACGTTAGAGTCCATCTCGGTCTCTTCATGATAGATGTGCTCTACAATATCGCTGCGGCTAAGCACCGTATCTTTATTATAAGCGAGGTACTCAAGCAACGCGTATTCGCGCGCCGAGAGCTTAATAAGTTTACCTTCGCGCTTTACCTCGTGGCTCGCGGTATTGATTTCAAGGCTGCCTATATGAATAACGGCCTCTTTAGACTCACCCTTGCGGCGAAGCAGCGAGCGTACGCGCGCCAATAGTTCATCGAACTCAAACGGCTTCGTCAGGTAGTCGTCAGCTCCGGTATCGAGCCCTTTAATCTTATCGAGCAGTGCATCCCTTGCGGTAAGCAGTATTACGGGGGTATGAATGGATTTTCGCCTGAGAGTACTGAGCACGGTAAGCCCGTCAATTACAGGCAGCATAATATCGAGTATTATAGCGTCAACCGGAAAATTCTCGGCCATGTAAAGCCCCTCTTCGCCGTCGTGGGCTACATCCACTATATACCCCTCTTCTTCAAGCCCCTGGGCTACTATCGCGGCTAAATCTTTCTCGTCTTCTACAAGAAGTAATCTCATTTTTTTACCAAACCTCAAGTTACTTTTCAGGCCCGCGAGCCGATATATACCCGCGATATTACTTTAGATCGTTCCTGTCCAGGTACTTTCTTCCATGTACCATGGACGACAAAAGCCCCGTCTTCTCTTTTACCTCGTGTATGACAAGCCCGACTATATGAGCCGCTATAAAGAAGACGATAAAGAAAAAACCGGATTCGTGAACCTCCATAAGCGCGTGACTAATACCCTTTGCGGCAGCCGCGCTGAACGACCCCGTGAAGAGTGTTCCGGGAAAGAGCTTGAACTCTATACCCGATAAGAGAACTCCGGTAATCGCCATGGTAAAGAGCACCAGAACGAGACCGATATAAAAGACCGAAGCGAGCGGGTCGTGCCCTATATATTTAACGGCTTTACTCTTGCATCCTCCGAGGTACCAGCGGATACTGCCTACCACCCCTTGCCTGAACCCGGAATTGAAAGGACGGATATCACCCCAACCGGCATAAGTATTGCCGAAAAACCCCCATAATATCCTAAGAGAAAAGGTCAGAATTAAAAGATGGCCCGCATACGCATGAAACTGCATAACCGAATCTCGAACCGACTCTTCAACACCGAGCATCTCCATTCCGTCGTTGCTGAGCATTAGAAGTATCAACACGATTACCAGGCTCGCGTTCACCCAGTGAAGCAGCCTGGTAGGCACGTCCCATACTTTGATAATAACACGATCCCCCTCCTTGTCAACGACCTCCATAACAGATTACCTCGCTAATTTTTATGCTTTTGATTGTACCGGCCAATATCCGGAGTACAAATAACTCTAAAGAGAACTTTCATTCAAAGCAAGTGCTTTTTTAATCTTTTTCAGGTTAAATAACAGTCGTAACGGAGCAGTAACTCTCGACCTCTCATTAGTATAAACGTCTTAACATTAAAGAATACTTAAACTCTATAAAGATTAAACTCCACAAACCTCCCTTTTACAGTTGTCGGAAGGCTATAATAAATGATATATAAATAGTACAGGGTAGCTATACCCTTATACGGCGCTGCCATTGAGTACGAATAGCGGATTAATGAAAAAAATTAAATTTTTCTCCGCTAATACCGATAAAGTAAGAATCGCTGTTGTAAAGGAAATTATATAAGCACCCGCTCTTAAGGTTAACTCTTTTACCGATCCGAAGCTGTCCGCAAAGACCGCGCGTCCGCTTTCTTCGTAATAGAGACAGCCTCTATTGCGGGTTGCATCCGTCAACCGCCGGAACTTAAACCCGGTACGTGGCACTAATAACAGAACAAAAAGACCGGAACCCGATTTATGACTACGCCAAATACCCCTCTTTCCGAAACAAGGCTCAGGCTGCTGTATGAGTTCACCTCAAAGGCCTCGTCGTCTTTAAATCTTCGTACTCTAATGACACACTTCTTTAATATTCTCTCAAAAGAGGTTGAGTTCGACGTAGGGGTCTTTGTAGTGCTTGACGACGAACAGGTCGAGGGGCGCACCTACCTAAGACCGTGGGTAGACGCGGTCGTCGGCAAAAAGTTCGCTCAATCTGTTTTTAACAGAACCGCGGAACTTTTTCCAGTCGTCAATGCAGACGCCCTCAGCCGCATCGAGTGCTCTGTGCTTCAAGGCCATAACAGTAAAGACAGGAACGTAACAACAGGGGCTGATTACGATAGCAAAACCGTTACCGAGCTACAGCTTAAGTGCTGGGGTAAGGTCTGCGGCACACTCGCACTCGCCTCGCCGGACGAAAATACCGTTGAGAACAAAATTACCTTTGTAGAACTGATGACCGAGCACCTTGAGCTGGTTATAGAGCGGCTCTTTACCCGTCAGGACATTGAGAGAAAGAAATTAACCAATATTCTTTGCAGCATGACCGAAGGGGTCTACCTCTTCGACGCTAACGGTTCCTTCACATCTATCAATCCAATAGGCATGGAGCTTATAAGGGATATGTGCGAATTCGAAGCGGAGTGCATCGATCACTCTTTCTCTTCAGCCGAGATGCTCTCTCTTCACACCAAAGACTGTACCTTTGCGGCCTTTTTAAGCAAGGTACGCAACCTGAGCGAACAGGAGAAGACCGGCACGTTCAGAGACGAGATACAGAACTCCGCAGGAAAGACACTCTCTTTAACGGCCTCAAGCCTGTCGCATGACGACGGATGGCAGTACGGGCACGTTATAACCGCCAAGGATATTACCGAAGAGCGCATGCTTCAGAAAAAGATGATCCATTCGAGCAAACTCGCTTCTTTAGGAGAGATGGCGGCCGGCATCGCTCATGAGATAAACAACCCGCTTCAATCTATTCTGTTAAACACGGAAATACTCGGCGCAACGCTCGACACTGCCGGCAACAAACGGCTCGAACGGGTTCAGGAAGGAATCTCGCGCATAAAAGCGATAGTAAAAGACCTTTTAATCTTCGCGCGCGAGGATACCACCGACACGCAGAACGTAGACCTGAATATAGTAATAGAGAAGGCTACGGACATAATGCGCCACCAGCTTAAGCTTGCAAACGTAAATGTCAGGCTCGACCTCGAAAAACGCCCGCTTATAGTCAGCTGCAACCGCAACCTCTTTCAGCAGGTCGTAATCAACCTGTTTCAAAACGCAAAGGACGCCATAGAAGAGTCCGGTACCGGCTCAGCGGTCTCAATCCGTTCATGGCTCTCAAAGGACAAGACTGTAGCCGTCGAGGTCGTTGACGACGGCCCCGGCATACCGAAGGAGATACAGGCCAAGATATTCGAACCGTTCCATACCACAAAGGTAGTGGGCAAAGGCACAGGGCTCGGTTTAAGCGTAAGCCGTAAAATAATAGAGGGTATG
Source organism: Deltaproteobacteria bacterium (assembly GCA_024275855.1). GTDB lineage: Bacteria > Desulfobacterota > GWC2-55-46 > GWC2-55-46 > JADFVP01 > JADFVP01. The sequence goes on along the minus strand of JAJRYL010000252.1, from coordinate 1,091 downwards.
GGCGGTACCCTTACGGTAGTGAGCAGGCCCGAAAAACACACGACCTTCCGCATAGATATTCCGCACAAAAGCATGGTTATCGACGAGAGGCGGAGCAACAGGCACCGCGAACCGGAATACGGCAAGCTCTCCAACCTTGCCGTGCTCATGGTAGACGACGAGCAAGAGGTGCTACACTCGGTCTGCGACTCTATCTCGTCGTATGTCGGCAGCATAGAGACCTCCAACGACAGTATAAAGGCGTATGGACGGATCAAGGAGCGGGACTACGACTTACTGCTGCTCGACATAAGAATGCCCGGTATGGACGGAACGGAGCTTTACGACAAGGTTATTAAACTCAAACCAACCCTTGCCGACAAGGTGCTCTTCCTGTCCGGAGATATAGAGGGCGAAAAGACCGCGAAGTTCTTAAGAGAATGCCCATGCAAATACCTGCCCAAACCCTTCTCATCAAAAGAACTCCTGATGATAATGTGTGAAATGGCATCTAAACCTAAACAGAGACAAAAAGAATCAGCAACAGTAAAAGGAGCCGGCCTGAATGGATAGCGCATACGCACTCAACGACGAAAAAGAACAGCTTAGACAGAGCGTGGTCGGTATGGCCAACCTATCTACCATACCCGAAACCCTTCAGAAAGTTTTAGAGATTGTAGAGGATGAAAACTCCAGCACCGCCGACCTTGTAAAGGCGATAGAGCGGGACCAGTCCCTCGCCGCCAAAGTGCTCGCGGTCTCCAACTCCGCCTCCTACGGTTACGGAGGCCGGGTAAAGAGCATATCGCAGGCAGCGGTCATACTCGGCTTTAATATGGTGCGAAACCTCGCTATCTCCGTATCGCTCTTCGATACAAAGGACAAAAAAGCCGCGAAGTTCCTTGGCGGCCTCTGGCGGCACTCTTTCGAGGTAGCCTCGGTCTCGGCGCTCTTAGCCGAAAGAACGGGGCTCGGCAGAAAAGATAACGCCTTTCTTGCCGGACTCATAAGCGATATAGGCAGGGTTATCCTCTACCAGATCTTTGAGACCAGGTACCTTGATGTATACGGCGAAGGCGGCCCGAAAGTAATGGCGCGCGAAACAGACGCGT
>JAJRYL010000251.1 GCA_024275855.1 Deltaproteobacteria bacterium | reverse complement strand
TGTCTCTTTGCCCGGCAGGTACCTTGTCTTTATGCCTACATACGGTAAGGTGGCGGTTTCACGGCGTATTTCAAGTGAAAAGGAGCGGCGCAGGTTAAAGGAAATTGTCCATAAGGTGCGCCCCAAGGGTTGCGGTTTTATAATAAGAACCGTTTGCGAGGGTGTGAAGCGTGAAGAGATAGAGGCCGACATGGACTTTCTCATCAAGCTCTGGGACAGGATTCAGGGCAATAGAGAGACGGTCTCCAACCCCGGTGTTTTATACGAAGAACTCGACCTTACGCTTCGTACCATACGCGATACCTTCAGTAACGACATAGAGAAGCTGATAATAGACAGCAGGGAAGAGTACGACCGGGCAATGAAATTCATCAATGAATTCATGCCTTTTCTTGCTCCGCGTGTTGAACTGTACGAAGGCGGCGAAGAGCTTTACGACGCCAACGGGGTCGATATAGAGCTTGGCGGCGCTGTAGACAGAAAGGTCTGGCTGCGCTCCGGCGGCCATCTGGTTATGGACCAGATGGAGGCGTTAACGGCTATTGACGTAAATACCGGAAAGTATGTCGGCAAGAAGAACTCCGACCAGACCATTTTAAAGACAAATCTTGAGGCTGTTGAAGAGGTTGTTTATCAGTTAAGGTTGCGTAATATCGGTGGAATTATCGTTATCGATTTTATCGACATGGAGCGGCTGCCAGACCGTGAAAAGGTTTATAACGAGCTTCGCGAGGCTTTAAGGGCCGACAAGGCGCGTACCAATATCTTGAAGATCTCGGAGCTTGGCATCGTGGAGATGACTCGTAAAAGAACGCGCGAGTCTATCTCTCAGCTGCTCTGCCAGCCCTGCCCGTACTGCGACGGCAACGCCATCGTCAAGCACGTAGATACCATTATCATGGATATTTACAGAGACATGCTGCGTGAGTTGAGACATAAGAAGAAGAAGGTTACAATTTACGTAAGTCCGGCTGTCGGTGAGCGTTTTAAGGCCGAGACAGCGGTAATAGATGAGCTAAACAGGCGTTTTCCCGGCAGGCATATAGAGGTAAAGTCGGTTGACCGCTTTCATCAGGAACGGTATGAAATCTTTTAGGCCGTACTGTTCAAGTCTATTTTTTACCCCCCCTCTTCCATTTGGTCGAGGGGGTTTTTTTATCACTCATAGCCTTGCTCCTGTTTTGAGTTTGTCCGGTTATCCCTTTTTTTGCCCTATGGGAATTGGAGGTAAAAGAGCGGATTCGTCACCCTCTTTTTATGGCGAATTTCAACGACTTTTTAAGAAAAAATAGTACAGACTAACGCAGGGAACCGAAGAAATCGGTAAGAAAAGCATGAGAATTCGTCAAACTTTACTCTTTTATCTTTACAAACGCAACTCGGTTGCGTTATGCTGCCCCTATGCCTGACTCAGACTCCATACTCGAAAAACTTCGCAAAGAGGGTTTTCGTCTCACCTCGACCCGAAAGGCGATACTCTCTCTTTTTTTGTCGGGCGCCGGGCCGATGACCGCTCCCGAACTTCAGGCTCGTCTAAAATCCGAGGGGGTAGACGTTAACAAAACGACCGTCTACCGGGAGCTCGATTTTTTGATGGCGCAGAAAATTACCCGCGAGGTTCAGCTTGGCGACGGGTTGCGGCGCTACGAGTACTTCGGCGACGGACACCACCACCACCTTGTCTGCGTAAGGTGCAAAAACATAGAGTGCTTTGAGATGACGGCCTGCCTGAAAGAGATAGAGGCCGAGATATCCGAACGGAAAAAATTTACTTTTATAAAACATTCGCTCGAATTTTTCGGTATCTGCTCCTATTGTTCGGGTGCAGAGGGAAAGGTGCCGTAATGGCGGTTCGTTACCTGTTTTTACTTCTTCTTCTGCTCCCTGTTTCTCTTTCCGGTTGTTCGGGCCGGGATAACGGGCAGGCCGCCGTTAACGGCAAGGTTAACGTAGCGGTAAGCATAGAGCCTGTTGCGGCCTTTGTAGAGGCGGTTGGAAAAGAGCGGGTGCAGGTTACCGTAATGGTGCCCGGCGGGGCGAGCCCGCATACTTATGAACCTAAACCGAGCCAGTTGCGCTCGCTCGGTTCTGCTCTGTTGTATGCCAAGGTCGGTTCGGGAATAGAGTTTGAGCGCAGGTGGATGGCCCGTTTGGAAAAGCTAAATCCGCGTTTGGTTATAACCGACTGCTCGAAAGGGGTAGAGCTTTTAAGCGCGCCAACGGCTAAGGTTAAGGCGGGTAAAGAGGCTGCGCACCAGGAACGCTCCGGTGATGGCAGCGACGCGTACGAAGAGCGCGCCCATACGTACGGTTTCGACCCGCATATATGGGTATCGCCCCGGAACGCCGTGAAGATGGTTGAAAATATCTACGCCGGGCTTGTAGAGGTTGACCCGGAAGGCAGGGAGGCGTACAGGGCCAATAAAGACGAATATATAAAGAAACTGCAAGCGCTTGATAAAAAGATACGCGCTTTACTCAGCGGTAAAAGAGGCGCGAGGGTTATAACCTACCACCCGGCATGGGGTTACCTTACCGCCGAGTACGGTCTTGTAGAGGTGCCGGTCGAGTTTGAGGGCAAGCCCCCGTCGTCTCGTTCGGTGGTCGAAATAATAAAGCGGGCACGGAACGAACACGTTACCACCGTCTTTACCTCTGTGCAGTTTTCAAGGCGCGCGGCAGAGGTTATAGCTAAAGAGATAGGCGGTAAGGTAGTGAGCTTAAACCCGCTTGAGAGAAATTATATAGAGAATATGGAGCGGGTCGCCACAGCTTTTTCAAAGCTCTAAGCCGCCTGTGTCGAATACTTATTTAATGCCTGTTGGTTGTAACGTTTACGGAGTTTAATTTATGGAGAGCGGCAAACCGGTTGTAAGTATGGAGGGCGTAACGTTAACGTACGCCGGCGACCGAACGCCTGTGCTCGAAAGCATAACGCTTAAGGTCGCCGAGCGCGAACTGCTTGCAGTGATCGGGCCCAACGGCAGCGGCAAGACGACCATTCTAAAGGGGCTCTTGGGGCTTTTAAAGCCCATCTCCGGCACAATAGAGGTTTTAGGAAAATCTCCGAAAGAGGCGTGTAAAGGTGTCGGTTATCTGCCGCAGAAGTCGCGCTTCGACCCCGCCTTTCCTATAACCGTCTTCGATGTCGTTCTAACGGGTTGCTACAGAGGGCTCTTTAAAAGGTATACCTGCGAAGACAGGGAGAAGACCGTCGAGGTCTTAAGGCGGGTAGGAATGTACGAGCTGCGCGACAGGCGTGTGGGGCTGCTTTCGGGCGGACAGGCGCAGAGGGTATTTCTTGCTCGCGCCATAGTAAAAGGGCCGGAGCTTCTGCTGCTCGACGAACCGACGGCCTCTATAGACCCCGATATGCAGAAGTCTTTTTACGAGCTGTTGGCGGAGCTTAAGAAGAAGATGGCCATTGTCCTTGTTACGCACGACATAGGCGCTATCTCGGTCTATGTAGATACGGTAGCCTGCGTAAACAGAACGCTCTTTTATCACGGCTCTACAGAGGGCATAGATAACCTCGACGAGCTTTACAACTGCCCGGTCGATATAATCTCGCACGGCGTTCCGCACAGGGTCTTTTCTGAACATGGCGGTTCGGCTGCTGTTGAGAATGGGGCAAAAGGGCGGACCGGGCACGACTGCGGCCTACACTCTTCTGGCACGGATACCGGCGGTAAAACAGGAAGTAATGGAAAAAGGGCGCGCGATGTTTGAGATACTCCAGTACGGTTTTATGCAGAACGCCTTTATAGCGGCGGTACTCGTCTCTATAGCCTGCGGCATCGTAGGCACGTATGT
>JAJRYL010000250.1 GCA_024275855.1 Deltaproteobacteria bacterium | reverse complement strand
TCTACAGTTGCGGTTATAAGCACAACAGGAGGCGGCAGTATCTCTTCGCCAATATATGCCCAACAACGATACATGCAAGCTTCGCCCCCCTATATGCTCGGCAGTAAAAGATGGGGACACTTCCTTTTCTTACTACGCCGTTTATCGGACGGAGTTGTTCTTTCTTCTTATGAAGCCGAGGATCCCTGCTGGGCGTATAATGGAAAAACGCACTTACCTAAAGATCATCCAGACAGATGCGGCGCAGTGCCGCATCCTTTTGTGGATTACTGGCAGAAAGACCCGATAATTGACGGGCTTGAGGTCGTGCTTGTTGACTTAAGCACAACCAACACCAGGAAGTGGATAAACGATAATCGAATGCTCGGCAAGGGTCTTTTAGAAGATATTGGCACGGTACTGCCGGGCAAGGGTATTAATAAATTACATACCGATTACGGCATGCCGGTCATACCTAATTTCACAAACAGGGTGAAGATCGTAACTCCATAAAGGAATTCACAATGCCTGAAAAAACAATAACTACATACCTTGCGGGTCTCGGTCTTTCGATAGTAGGTGCGCTTTCTGTCTTCTCGGTACGTCAAAATGTCGCGCTTCGTAAAGATATGGTCTCAGAGCCTCTGTGCGCAGAGCGCAGAGATGCGTACCAGAAGGGTATGGAAGATAAGCTCGATTCAGTTAAAGACGATACGGAAAAACAGTGGAACGCTTTACAAGAGATAAGAGATATTACAATCGAAACAAGGACGTTACTTAAGGAGAGAGGCCGTGATACTTAAACGTTTTGAACAGACCGGTAAGGTGATAAGAGGCGTACTTATATTTAACGAAGAAGCTATAGCGCTTACGCTCGAAAACCCGTGGAGAGACAACGAACCTAATGTCTCTTGTATTCCGGTTGCTACGTATACCTGTAAACGTGTTGAGTCGCCGAAGTTCGGGCTGACTTACGAGGTAACGGGCGTAGATGGGCGTACGCATATACTCTTTCATTCTGGAAATCTGGAAAAGAATACGAAAGGCTGTATTCTCCTGGGTGACAGGATTGGAGAGTTGCATGGCGAGCCGGCGGTGCTTAACAGCAGAAAGACAGTAGCGAGGTTCATGGATATAACGAAAGACTTCGACACTTTTGAGCTAAGCGTGGTGGCGGTATAATGGTTCATAATTACGGCGATCAAGAGGTAGAAGAACAGATTCGTAAATTACCCGAGCCTGTACGGTCTCATCTTTCACATCTTGTAAGGAACGGATTGATGAACATTTTGGCAAGCAGTGGCAACGGTAGGTAGAGGCTGCGGTTTTTGCGTTTGAAAAAAGATGGAAGGAGCTGGGTGTATGATACCTATAGTCGGAGACCTTATCCAGAGCACGGTCGGCAACGTAGTTGACCGCCTTGTCGGCAAGTACTTGCCTGAATCTATGAGCGAACAGGATCGTGAAAATCTTAAGTTGGAAGCACGCCGTCTCTCTATTGACGAGTATAAAACAGCTATTGCCGATGTTCAGGGCGCGCGCAAGCTTGCTTCTGATGAAACGGTCGGAGCACCGGGCTGGACGAAGATCCTTACTGTCACGCACCGCCCAATCTGGTCGTTCCTCATACTCGGTCTCTTTGCCTGGACCGTGCTCGCTCCGTACTTCGGTTTTGATGAGATAAAGCTTACCGGAACCCATAAAGAGATAATGCAGACCGTGATTATCTTCTACTTTGGAGGCCGTACGGTAGAGAAGGCAACTTCGTATCTGCGCCCCCGGTAACTGCTGAAGTATCTATATGCGCTACTCTTACCGGTGAGTTTTTCCCGTACTATCTCAGAAGATACTTCTTTCCATATATGCGCCGGCTCTGATATATACAGTATCAGAGCCGGTTTTTTTTGTGTTTATCATCCGCTTTGCTTAAGCGAGCTTTGGTTCAATCTCTTTTGTACCTGTTAAGTTATGGGGTAAAAGTGTTGTAAAAAAGAGACATGTGCGGCTGCTGTGGTCTTTTTAACACAGTTGCGCTGTTGCGTCTGTTTGCCTAACTGACTGTAATTTAAGTGTTTTGTGTATTTGGCATATTTTTTGCTATATATATAGGTATGATACAGAAAAGTATAAAAAAAATAGTAAGTTTTGCAGGCGTAGGGTTGCACTCCGGAAGTAACGTAAACGTGCGTATCTTACCTGCTGCTGAAGAGACCGGTATACTCTTTGTCAGAACCGACGTGCCGGGCGCTCCGGCTATTGAGGCTGTCGCTTCTAATGTTGTCGCTACCAATTACGCAACTTCTCTTGGTATAAATGGTACAGTGGTCGGTACGGTTGAGCATATTCTCGCGGCTTTTCGCGGACTCGGTATTGACAATGCCGTGGTCGAGCTTGACGGGCCGGAGCTGCCGGCGCTTGACGGCAGTGCAGAGCTGCTCGTTCGGATGATAGAGGGGGTTGGCACGGTCGAACTTGATGCCCCGCGTAAGTACCTGGTTATAAAAGAGCCTATAAAAGTTACCGATGGAGATAAGCATCTGCTTTTGCTTCCGGGCACGGGTAAGAGCCTTGAGATATATTACTCTATCGATTTTACTCACCCGATACTCTCAAAACAGACATATAGGTGCAGGCTCTCATCGGACCTTTTTAAAGAAGAGATAGCAAGCGCGCGTACCTTCGGTTTTTTAAGAGACGTAGAGATGTTAAGGGCTAATGGCCTGGCCAAGGGAGGGTCTCTTAGTAACGCCGTTGTTATCGGAGATACCGAGGTCTTGAACGAAGGCGGGCTTAGGTATCCTGACGAGTTTGTAAGGCATAAGGTGCTCGATCTTATTGGCGACATGTCGCTTCTCGGCGCGCCGGTCGCAGGTTATCTTATAGCTAACAGGTCCGGTCATGCCCTGAACGTAAAACTTGTAGAGAAGATACTCGGCAGCCCGACGAGCTGGGAGTATATAGATTTACTCTCAGACGACGATATGGTCGGGGTTCGGTATAATTTTGAGCAGAAGGTTGTAACGCTCTGATAATT
>JAJRYL010000249.1 GCA_024275855.1 Deltaproteobacteria bacterium | reverse complement strand
AGCCTTCCGCCAACCTTGAGCATATCCGCCTGCCTGCCGGTATAACCGTGCGAGAGCTTAATCTCCTTGCCGGTTGTTCTGTTTATAAGAGTAATGGTCTCTGAAACAATGCCGTCAAGAATACCGACCAGCTCAAGCTCGTCACCGTCGTTTAAAGAGTCGTAATCTTTTCCTTTAACGAAGGTAAGCGGCAGTATACCGAAATTTATAAGATTGTCTTTATGGATACGGGCAAAACTCTTTGCGATAACGGCCTTTATGCCTAAGAACATTGGGCAGAGCGCCGCGTGCTCGCGCGACGAACCCTGTCCGTAATTCTCTCCTCCGATTACAAAACCGCCGCCTATCTCTTTCGCTTTCAAATGGAAGTCCGCGTCAATGCCGGAAAAGACCGACTCCGAGTACTTGGGCACGTTGCTCCTGTACTTAAGCCACGTTCCGGCAGGGGTTATATCGTCGGTAGTGATATTATCGCCAAGTTTGATGAGTACCTTGCCGGATATAGAGTCGGCAAGCGGCTCGGCAATCGGGAGCGACTGTATATTAGGGCCCTTTATAACCGTAACCGAAGCAGGGTCGTCAGAGGGCGGAATAACCATAGAGTCGTCTATAAAAAACTGCTTTGGCATCTTTACCTTCGGGTACTTCTCTAACTTGCGCGGGTCCGTTACCTTGCCGAAGATAGCGGCGGCAACCGCCGTTTCAGGACTGCACAGGTAGACCTGCGCGTTTTTGGTTCCGCTGCGGCCTATAAAGTTACGGTTGAAGGTTCTAAGCGATACCCCTTCGTTAGGAGGGGACTGGCCGTTTCCTATGCACGGCCCGCAGGAGCTTTCGAGTATTCTGGCTCCGGCCTGAATAAGGTGCGCCAACCCCTTGTTAAGAGAGATCATCTCAAGCACCTGCCTCGACCCCGGACTTACCGTCATGGAGACTTCGGGGTTAACCTTGTATTCGCCTTTAAAGAGCGTCTCCGCAACGATCATAAGGTCGCGGTAAGAAGAGTTGGTGCAGGACCCGATACAGACCTGGTCGACCTTCAGACCTTCGATTTCCGATACCTTTACAACGGCGTCCGGCATGTGCGGCTGCGCTATCATGGGTTCGAGCGTACCGAGGTTTATCGTTATCTTCTTGTCGTACTTAGCGTCGTCGTCCGCGACAAGCTCCGACCAGTCGGACTCTCTGCCCTGCGCGGCGAGAAACTCGCGCGTTACGTCGTCGCTTGGAAAGACCGAGGTGGTAGCGCCAAGCTCGGCGCCCATATTTGTTATTGTCGCGCGCTCCGGTACGGAAAGTCTCTTTACGCCTGTTCCGCCGTACTCGATAACACGGCCTACTCCGCCTTTTACGCTTAAGCGCCTCAAGAGTTCAAGAATAATATCCTTTGCGGAAACCCACGGCTTCAACCTGCCCTTGAGGTTAACGAGCACAACCTCCGGGTAGTTGAGGCTAAAGGCCCCTCCGCCCATCGCGACGGCTACGTCGAGACCGCCCGCGCCCATCGCCAGCATGCCTATGCCGCCGGAGGTAGGGGTGTGTGAGTCTGAACCGAGCAGCGTGCCGCCCGGTTTGCCGAACCTTTCAAGATGCACCTGGTGGCATATTCCGTTACCGGGCCTTGAAAAGAAGACACCGTGTTTGGAGGCTACCGTTTGAAGAAACCGATGGTCGTCCGCATTCTCATAACCGCCGTACTGAAGGGTATTATGATCTATATAACTGACCGAAAGGTCTGTCTTTACTTTGTCAACTCCCATTGCCTCGAACTGAAGAAACGCCATAGTGCCTGTTGCGTCCTGGGTTATTGTCTGGTCTATCCTGATACCTATCTCTTCTCCGACTACACTCTCCCCGGAAACAAGATGGTTCTCAAGAATTTTCTGAGTTACGTTCTTACCCACTTTAAACCCTCCTTAAGACTGAAAAAAAATATAGAGTTCTGACTCAACAACACCTTATGTAAAGCGCTAAAAGAAGGGTATAAGGATACTCAATACTGTATTGGAAGTCAATCTATAAACTCTTTTATCCCATAGGACGGGTATGCGGATAGACCGCCCCCATTATCACGTCTATACTCGCCTTAAGTGCCGACGGAGCGGTCTTCTGTCCACTTCTTAAAATCTTCAATAGCTTGCCTACATAAATAATCTCTTCGGGACAGAGCAGGGCGCTCTCTTGCGTCTTTTCCCGCTCTATTCGCCCGTTCTCATCCTTGCCGCCGTAACAAGAGCCCTCAACCCGTCCGGCAGTCTGCCCGTCCACCACAACCACTCCGGCATAAACGCCATTTACCGGCTCGGCCTCTGCCTTTACGGATACCTCCCCACTGCCGCTCAATAACCAGTCAACGGAGATATTACACTTCTGCGCAAACCTTATAATCAACCCGGCGGAAAGCTCACCCCGTTTTTTATGGTTCGATATCGCCTGAGGCGTCATACCGAGCATCCGTGCCATCTCCGAGCTGTTTTTAAAGTTGCCGGCCCTTAACATCCTTTCAAATACCTGCTTATAGTCTATTTCCATCTCTTTATACCCCTTCTCCCTTAAAATTACACGGTAAAATATATTTTTTACAGAATGTGTTTTTATCATACCATGCATACATGTCAAGTGATATTTACCACCTACTACAATTAATTTAAAGTTACCATGCGAAGCATATATCAACCACTCTTTTCAATTAAGGTTAAGAGTCGAGATAGAACGTCTCTGCGCCCTGCTCAAACGGGCGTTCTTGCGTTTACGGCAAGTAATAAGACTTAAAGAGTGTTAAAAACAAAATATGGAGCCAAAAACTCTCTTATGGTATACTTTTATGTTTCAGGCACAGGGGCTATAATGAGCAACAACCTCTGTGTAACAACACAACAGCACTTAAGGAACAAGACTCCGCAACAGATGAAAGTACCTACGTATAATAGCAGTACTGCCAACGAACAGACGTTACAGACGCCGTTGAACAGGCTCGCTGTAAAGGTCTCAGGGCTCGGCGCGAAAGAAGAGTTCTCTATAAACGGCCTGCACGGCTCTTCGCGGGCCTACTTTTTAGCGCCTCTTTTCAAGATAAAACCGGCTGCCGTCCTTGTTTTGCTGCCGAATGACGAAGCAGCCGAACTTTTTGCCAAAGACCTCTCTTTCTTTCTCGATTCCGACTCGGTAAAACTCTATCCGTCTACCGAGGTTCTGCCGTTCGATACCCAGACAACGCACCCGGAGCTTCGCAGCACAAGAATCGCCCTTATGGCGCGACTTTTAGAAGACAGACCGGTTATAGTCGTCGCCGCCGCCCATGCGCTCGCTCAACGTATAATGCCTAAAGGGCAGATGGCCGAAAGCTCGCTGAACCTCGTAGTAGAGGGAGAGTACGAGCGTGACGAGCTGACGGCCCGACTCGACAGGTTAGGCTACCGGCGTATGACTATGGTAGAGGAGCGCGGCGAGGTCAGCTACAGGGGCTCTATTATAGATATCTACCCGCCCGCTTTCGACAACCCGTTAAGAATAGAGTTTTACGGCGATCTCGTAGAATCGATACGTCCGTTCGAGATAAGTTCCCAGAGGTCTAGCGGCTCTTTACGGAGCGCGTGTTTACTGCCGGGCAGGCAGACCTCCGCACAGTCCCTTAGCGGATCGAAGGTGCGGGACAAGGTAATAGACCGCGCGGACGAACTCTCTTTAAAGCGCGGCGCGTGGGAGCCGCTCTCGACCAAACTGCGCCAGGGGCTTGCGAGCGAATCGATAGAGGCGCTTCTTCCGCTCTTTTACGACACACCGCTCTCAACGCTCTTCGACTACATAGGTAATGGCGCTACAGTAGTTACAATAGACTCCTCTCTTGTTAAAAAACGGATAGAGACCTACTCGCAAGAGGTAGAGCACTCGTCCGCGCGGCTCTCAGAGAGCGGAAAATTCTTTGTAGAACCGGATACGCTCTATATGCCGACAGAAGAGATGTATGAGCGTATAAACGAATTCGCGCAACTAAAGATTGAACCGTTTGAGCACACAGGCTCCGGTTCTCTTCTTTGCAGAAGCAATAAAGAGCTTACCGCAGAGCTGAAAAGCAAAAAGTTGGAGAGGGTAGACGACCCTTTAAGACCCCTTGCCGCGCGTATAGAAAAATGGATAAAGACCGGCGCCAAGGTCTTTTTAACGGCGCACAACAGGGCGCAGTCCAAACGAACCCTTGAGCTTTTAGAAGGGTACGGGTTGTCCGCCTCCGTTGCAGGCGCAGGAGAGTTAGGGGCGGAGATACTGAATAAAAAAGAGGCTTCCCTTTCGCTTCTTATAGGAACCTTGTCGAGCGGTTTTTTTCTTCCAGACGAATCGCTCGCGATTGTGGCCGAAGAGGAGGTATTCGGCGAACGGGCCAAAAGGCGGCCCCCTCCGAAGAAAAAACTCGAAGCGTTTTTAACCCAGCTGCAAGACCTTGCGGTCGGCGACCACATTGTGCACGCGCACCACGGCATCGCGCTCTACCGGGGGCTTAAACGCTTAGAGGTCGAACGGGTTGAGAGCGACTTTCTTCTGCTCGAATACGCCGGAGGAGACAAGCTCTACCTTCCCGTCTCCCGCATGGATTTAATAAGCAGATACCATGCTATGGAGGGCCGGTCGGCAACGCTCGACAGGCTTGGCGGCCCCGGATGGGCAAAGGCCACCGGCAAGGTAAAACAGGCCGTTGAGCAGATGGCCGCCGAGTTATTAAAACTGTACGCGGAGCGCGAGGTAGCCGTTGGCATAAGCTACTCTCCGCCCGACGCTATGTATAAAGAGTTTGAGGACGGTTTCGAATACGTTGAGACACCGGACCAGGCGCGCGCGATAAAAGAGTGTATAGACGACATGGTGCGTAAGCGTCCAATGGACAGGCTTGTCTGCGGGGACGTCGGTTACGGCAAGACAGAGGTAGCCATACGGGCGGCCTTTAAAGCGGCGCTGGACTCGAAGCAGGTAGCGGTGCTTGTACCTACCACGGTACTCGCCACACAGCACTTTCTAACGTTTACAAGCAGGCTTGCGCCGTACCCGGTCAGGGTAGAGGTGCTCAGCCGCTTCAGATCCCGCAAAGAGCAGAACGAGACCATAAAACGGCTGGCCGCGGGCGAGGTGGATATACTGATAGGCACGCACAGGCTGTTGCAAAAAGACGTCTGCTTTAAAGACCTCGGAATGATTATCATAGACGAAGAGCACCGCTTTGGCGTGGCGCAGAAAGAGCGCCTGAAAAAGCTTAAAAAATCGGTGGACGTACTCACCCTTACCGCCACCCCTATACCGCGCACCCTGCATATGTCTTTCGCCTCTATCAGAGACCTGTCCATAATCAACACCCCGCCCGAAGACAGGCTCGCGATCAAGACACGGGTAATCCGTTTTGACGAAGAGATGATAGCCGAGGCGATTCAAAGAGAGATGAACAGAGGCGGGCAGGTCTTCTTCGTCCATAACAGAATACAGTCCATGCCGTCGTTGCTGACGTTTTTAAAGCGCGTTGTGCCGGGGGCGAGAATAGAAGCGGCGCACGGGCAGATGAAGGAGCACGAGTTGGAGAACAAGATGCTCGGTTTTGTCAACGGCGAGATCGACGTGCTTCTCTCTACCGCTATAATAGAGTCGGGTCTCGACATACCGAGCGCCAATACCATAATAATAAACAGGGCCGACCGCTTCGGCCTTGCCGAACTCTACCAGTTGAGAGGAAGGGTAGGCAGAAGCAGCCACAGGGCGTACGCATACTTTATCTGCCCGGACTCGGCAGTAATGAGCGACGACGCGCGCAAAAGAATAGAGGTGATCGAAGAGCTGTCCGACCCCGGAAGCGGTTTTAAGATAGCGACCTACGATCTTGAGATCAGGGGCGCGGGAGAACTGCTCGGCACATCGCAGTCAGGCTCAATCGCCGCCGTAGGTTTCGAGATGTATACACAGCTTTTAGAAGAGGCCGTACACGAACTGCAAGGCAAAAAAGTAACGGAAGAGGTAGCGCCGGAAATAAACCTGAAGGTCTCCCAGTACCTGCCTGAAGAGTACATAACCGATACCCGTTTAAGGCTCGGGTTATATAAACGGCTGGCCGGGGCAACGGACTCCGAACAGATCGATTCGATTACAGACGAAATGGAAGACCGCTTCGGCGAGCTGCCGGAACTTGTTGAGAACCTGATAAGCGTAATGCGCCTTAAGGTATCGCTAAGAGATTTAAAGGCTACGGAACTTGTTCAAAAAGGGCGCAAGCTCTACCTTAGGTTCGCCGTTGGAGAGGCCGCTCCGCCACAAAGCGTAACCGACAGGGCTATAGGGCTATTTAATAAAAGCCCTCAAACGTATACCGTAACCCCGGACTCAAGGCTCGTTATGAGTATGGACACGGAAAAACCGGTACTCTCTCAGGCAAAATACATGTTGAAAGAACTTCTCAGCGCATGTTAAAATTTATAATGATTGTAAAAGACACGGAACAGGATTGCGGATATTTTAAGCCGATAAATTTATGGCTCTTATCTCTATTTAAAAAAATTATAAACCGTTTTAGCGGTTCGGTTCAGCGCGCTGCTTTGGTAGTTGCCTGCGCCGCTTTATACCATCTTATAATTATCATCACCTTTAACCCGCAGATCAATCTATGTTCAGAATAAAACATGGGCTTTTAATAACCACCACGGTGCTGACACTAATGCTGCTGCCGATACTCGGATGCGACAAAGCGGCAAAAGAGGCTCCTGATACGGTAAGCGATGCCGCGATTGTAGTAAACTCCCGCACAATAACGGCAGACGAGTACAACGACGCGCTCGGCAGGCTTCTGCCGCCGGAGACCGAAAAGGTGGACCCGGCAGAGATAGCCGAACTAAAAAAGAATATCATCAACCAGCTTATCGAAGAGGCGCTGCTTCTCGACTCCGCGATCAAACTCGGCCTTACTGTTACCGAGGCCGAACTCGCTATCGAGGTAGAGTACATTAAAGGGGCGGTCGGAGACGAAGAGTTTAATACAATAGTCTCAAAACGGTACGGAAGTTTCGAGGGCTGGCAGGACGAGCTTAGAAGAAAACTGCTTATAGGCAAGGTGATTGAGCAGGTAATCACCTCAACGGTCGATATATCGCAAGAGGCCGCCCGTAACTATTACGACGAACATATATCAGAGTATAAGGTGCCCGAACAGGTACACGCGCTGATGATACTTGTAAAGACCGAATAAGAGGCCCGCGCCGTGCGCAAACGGCTGACACCGGAAAACTTTGCCGAAATAGCCAAAGAGGTCTCTATAAGCCCGGAGGGTGAACACGGCGGAGACTTAGGCTTTTTCGGAAAAGGCGACATGCCCGAAGAGTTCGAGACAATAGCCTTTACAACGCGTCAGGGCAGGATTTCGAGGATATTAAAGACTGGTTACGGATACCACATCTTCTTTATCAAGGAGCGCAGAAAGAGCATAACGCGCGACTTTGAAGATGTTAAAGAAGAAATATCCAAAGAGATGAAACGTGAAGTAGTAGAGCGCAAATTCAAAGAGTGGGTCAGTAGGCTTAAAAGAGATGCCGACATCAGGATTAAGGAGACTCTCCTGTGATTTTTCACAAAAGACAAAACTTCAAAAAACCCCTAAAGGCTCTACTCTCCATCGCCGTAACCGTTGCAGCGCTTTTTTGCGTAAGCACGCCTGTTTTGACGCACGCAGAGGTTGTCGATAGAATCGTCGCCGTGGTTGACGACTCCATAATAACGCTCTCGGAACTGAACGTAGCCGCGGGCATGGCGCTCAACAAGGTAAAGGATGAAAAAAAGGGCGGTAAAAAAGACGCGAAGGTGGTTAGAACCGGGGCGCTCGACAAACTTATAAATCAGAAACTTATCAAACACGCCTCGGACTCCGCCGGTATAGACGTAACGGAGCGCGAGGTAGATAACGCCATCGAGGACGTAAAGAAACAGAACAACCTGACTAAAAAGAACCTTATGCTCGCGTTGGCGCAAAACGGACTTACCATGCGCGAGTACAGAGAACAGATGAAGGCGCAGCTCCGTGAGGCTAAATTCGTAAATATGGAGTTCAAGTCCAAGATATCTATACTTCCTGAAGAGGTTGAGGACTACTACAGGCAGAATATAGAAAAGTTTCTTCAACCCCCTACATTCAGGGCCCGTATGATATTTCTACCGAGTTCCGACATATCGGTTCAACAAGCGAGGCTCTCGGTTATAAAAGAGGGTTTGAAAAAGAACGAACGGTTCGCCGACCTCGCGCGCCAGTACTCCGACGGCCCTTCGGCATCGAACGGCGGAGACCTCGGATGGTTATCGAAAGGAGAGCTTGACTCTGTGCTCGAACACGAGATAGAGAAGCTCGAAAAAGGCGAGGTCAGCCCGGTCATTAAAAGACCGGAAGGCATCTACATGCTTCAGCTTACACAAAAAAGAGAGGCGTCGCCGGCAAGCCTGGCAGAGGTTACACCCTCTATTCAACAGACCATATTTAGCCGGCGACTGAAGAATAGGCTCTCTTCGTGGCTTAAAGAAGAACGCAAAGCCGCCCATGTCGAGATAAGGCTTTAGCGACGACCGGCAACGCGGCGCACCCCCCTTACCACTGAGGCGCCCCGGTATCTCTATTATATGAAACCTATAGTAGCCATAACAATGGGCGACCCCTGCGGGGTCGGCCCTGAAATAACCGTAAAAGCGGTAAACAGCAAAAAAGTACAAAGTGTCGCCAACCCTGTTGTTGTCGGAGACGCCGGGGTGCTCGGTGCGGTTGCAGGCCGGCTCGGCCTTCGCCCGGTTCCTGAAAACCGTTTATTTCACGTTCCGGCACTTGGAAGCAGAGAAATTCGGCCCGGCAGGCCGACAAAAAAAAGCGGCGCGGCAATGATCCGTTATATAGAAGAGGCCGTCTTCCTAATTCAAAAAAAAGAGGCGGCGGCAATAGTTACCGCTCCGATAAACAAGGCGGCGGCAAAAAAAGCCGGCTTTACTTTTCCAGGGCACACCGAGTTTATCGCCCACCTGACGGGTACAAAAAAATTTAACATGATGCTCGGCGGCGCGGACTTGAAGGTAGTGCTCGTTACCATCCACGAACCTATCAAGCGGGTACCGTCCCTCATAACGAAAGAAGCGGTCTTAAACAGCATACGCATTACGGATACCGCTTTCAAAAAAGACCTCGGTTTTAAAAAACCACGCATAGCGGTAGCCGGGCTGAACCCGCACGCCGGTGAAGAGGGCGGCATGGGAGACGAAGAAAAAAAGTTTATAACCCCTGCCGTCTTAGCAGCGAAAAGGGCAGGTATAGACGTAACCGGCCCCCTGCCCGCTGATACGCTCTTTTACAGAACCGTTAAGAGAAAAGAGTTTGATGTCGTAATAGCAATGTACCACGACCAGGGCCTCGGCCCGCTAAAGCTGCTGCACTTTGAAGACGGCATAAACACCACATTGGGGTTACCGATAATTCGAACTTCGGTAGACCACGGCACTGCCTACGACATAGCCTGGCAGGGCATAGCCAAACAGACAAGCCTTGTAAACGCCATAACAGCGGCAGCGGAAATGGCGAAAAGACGCGCTAACAGATAAGATCCCTTACACCCGGCCTGGAAAAAGAAAAGTGATTGTAGCTGAACCGGCCAAATTATCAGCTAAAAATCTCCGTAATCTTGTGCCAGAACTTTTATAAACAGCAAAGTAAACTACCACGGGCTTTAGCCCGTGGTTTCTAACCTGATAGCATAATCCGCCATGGACAGATTATGCCGAAAATACCTTTGCTACGTCGGATAAAACCGGCTTCGCTCCGGGCGGCCATTCATCCCCGTCTTTAAAAAACCGGGGTTTTCTGACCGGGTTTAACCGGGTTTAATAAAAGGCCCTAAAGAGCAGAACTTTCAGTCTATAGACCTTGAGACACCGCGCGGCAAGCTGGTCGTAATCACCGGCATCTCAGGCTAATGTAAAGGTCGTCTTATGAATAAGATTATTATAAAAGGCGCTAAAGAGCACAACCTTAAGTCTATCGACCTTGAGATACCGCGCGATAAGCTTATTGTAATCACCGGAGTTTCCGGCTCCGGCAAATCCTCGCTCGCCTTCGATACGATCTACGCGGAGGGACAGAGAAGGTACGTTGAGAGCCTCTCCGCATACGCCCGCCAGTTTTTAGAGCAGGTTGACAAACCGGATGTCGAGAGCATAGAGGGTCTCTCGCCCTCTATCTCGATCGAACAGAAGAGCACCTCTAAAAATCCACGCTCAACCGTTGGCACGGTAACAGAGGTTTACGACTATCTTCGCCTGCTCTTTGCGCGCATAGGGCGGCCCCACTGCTGCAACTGCTCAAGGCCGATTACCGCCCAGACAATCGAACAGATGGTCGATACGCTTGTGGAGCTCGAAAATGGTACGCGTATCGTAGTCCTCTCCCCGATAGTCACAGGCCGCAAGGGCGAGTACAAAAAAGAGCTCGACCGATTAAGAAAAGAGGGTTACACACGGGTACGCATAAACGGAGAGATAAAAGAGCTCGACTCTATTATCGTGCTCGATAAAAGAAAAAAACAGAATATAGACGTTGTCGTAGACCGGCTGGTTTTAAAAGACGGAGTCCGGCGCAGGCTTACCGACTCTTTGGAAATCGCTACACGGTTATCGGACGGAATAGTCAAGGTTGACGTTGTAGGTAAGAGCGAACTTCTCTTTAACGAAAAACTCTCATGCATCAAATGCTCTATCAGCTACCCTGAAATCAACCCTACCTCATTCTCGTTCAACAGCCCTTACGGGGCTTGTAAGAGCTGTAAAGGCCTTGGTAACAAATTTTACTTCGACCCCGAACTCGTCATCGCAGATACCGCTCTGTCGCTCGAAACCGGTGCCGTAACGCCGTGGTCCGCCTCTTCCGGCAAACGTGTTTCGCCGTACTACCTCCATATCCTCGAAGCCCTCGCCTCCCACTACTCGTTCGACCTGACAAAACCATGGAGCAGACTTAGCAGACATATAAAAGAGATTGTGCTTAACGGTACAGGGAGCGAAGAGGTGACGTTTAAACACCGGACGGGGCGCAGCCGGTACACATACACGGAACCGTTTGAAGGTGTACTGGCCAACCTTGAGCGCAGGTACCACGAAACAGAGTCGGAAGACGTTAGAGCCGGACTCGAAAAGTATATGAACTCGCAGACATGCCCTGAGTGCGAAGGAGCCCGTTTAACAAAAGAGGCGCTAAGCATAAAGGTAGGCGGCAAAAATATCTGGGAAATTGTACAGATGTCTATTAAAAAGAGCGTGACCTTCTTTGCCTGCCTTAAACTTACTAAAAGCGAGACGGAGATAGCGCGCAGGATACTGAAAGAGATTTCGGAAAGGCTCGGTTTTCTCGCAAATGTCGGCCTTGAGTACATAACGCTCGAACGCTCCGCCGGTACGCTCTCCGGCGGCGAAGGGCAGAGGATCCGTCTTGCCACACAGATAGGTTCGAGCCTCGTTGGCGTGCTCTACATCCTCGACGAACCGTCAATCGGCCTTCATCAGCGGGACAACCGCAGACTGCTCGGTGCGCTTACACGACTGCGCGACATGGGCAATACCGTTATAATAGTCGAACACGACGAAGAGACGATGCTTGAGTCAGACCATATTATAGATATGGGTCCGGAGGCTGGAGAAAGAGGCGGACGTGTAGTGGCTGAGGGTACGATAGAAGAGATACTGAAAGACAAAAACTCATTAACCGGCAAGTACCTTTCGGGCAGACTAAAGATACCGGTACCGACTGAACGCAGAAAACCCGGCAAAAAAAAGCTGTCGCTAAAGGGAATGCGCGAGAACAACCTTAAGAACCTCAATGTGGATATTCCTATCGGACTTATGACTTGCGTAACAGGCGTATCGGGCTCCGGCAAATCGACCTTTGTGATAGACACGCTTTATAAAAGCCTCGCGCGCGCGCTTTACCACAATAAAGAGCGCCCCGGCCTTGTAACAAAGATTACCGGGCTCGAATATATAGACAAGGTAATCGCTATCGACCAGACCCCCATAGGTCGTACGCCACGGTCGAACCCCTCTACCTACACAGGTCTCTTCACCCCGATACGCGAACTTTTCAGCCAGTTGCCGGAGTCGAGGGTGCGCGGTTACACACCCGGCAGGTTCAGCTTTAACGTAAAGGGCGGCAGGTGCGAGGCCTGTAAAGGAGACGGGCTTATCAAGGTAGAGATGCACTTTCTGCCCGACGTTTATGTAACCTGCGAGGTCTGCGAAGGGGCGCGTTACAACAGAGATACGCTTGAGATTCGTTTCAGGGGAAAGAACATAACCGATTGCCTCAACATGACCGTTACCGAGGGTTTAGACTTTTTCGAAAACATTCCTCCTATACGTGAAAAGCTCTCTACGCTTGCCACGGTCGGGCTCGGCTACATACGGCTCGGCCAACCCTCTACAACACTTTCGGGTGGCGAGGCGCAGCGCATTAAACTCTCGAAAGAACTCTCGAAACGGGCTACCGGCAAAACAATCTACATACTTGACGAGCCTACCACGGGACTTCACTTCGCGGACATACACAAGCTTCTCGACGTACTGAAGCAACTTAGCAAATCAGGCAATACGATTATT
>JAJRYL010000248.1 GCA_024275855.1 Deltaproteobacteria bacterium | reverse complement strand
GAACCGCTACAACCTTTTGCGAAAGCGCCCACTGCCCCGCGGTAAAAATAATAGCCAGCACAAGCACACCGCTTAAGACCCTTGGACTTAAAAACCGCTTAATCATCTAACCTCCTTAACCTCTCTACTATATTATTGCTCAGAGCGGGAACTAAAAGAATACTTGCCATACGCCACTATATCAACAACACAGGGCTGATAACCGCGACAAAAATCACAAAACAGACGGCGATAAAAATTAGTATAACATACTCTTCAGCGCTTCGAAAGCCACCTTAGCGGATCTCTCGGAACACCTCTTTCACGAAGTTCGAAGTAAAGCCCGGGCGACTCTCTCGGGCCGGTATCTCCGACAAGCCCTATTTCGTCGCCCCCGGCCACAACCTCTCCGCGCCTCTTCAATATCTTATCGAGGTAGGCGTAAAGGGTATAAAAACCACCGCCGTTATCAAGAATCATAAGCTGTCCGTACCCCTTCAGCCAGCCGGTAAAGACAACCTTACCGGCATATACGCTCTTTACCGCCATTCCGGCAGGGGCATCTATAACTATACCGTTGTTAAAGGTAACCGTTCTGAAACGCGGGTGCCTGACCTTGCCGAAGACGGCCACCACACGCCCCTTTACGGGCCGTGGTAACGTGCCGCGTTTATGGGAAAAGCCCGAAGCCGAGTAACCGCCGCGCTTCGACCTCAACTCTTCCAAAAGCCCCTGAAGCTCTTTCGCCGCCCCCTCAAGCTCTTTGGCAATCTTCATAGAGCGGCCCTTCTGCCGCTTAACCCTGCCGAGCAGACGGCTCTTAGAGCGCTTTAACGCAAGCGCCTCGTTCTTTTTAGCAAGTTTGATACGGCGGCTTTTCTCTTTCTCTTTACGCAGCCCCTTAAGCTTACCGGTCTCGACCCTTAAACTCTTCAGGCTCGTGTCGTACTTGTACAACAGGTCACGGTCGTACTCCATTATTACCGAGAGGTACTTGTGCCGACGGCTCAACCCGGCCGGCTCGACATTATCTACGGTCAAGAGCAGATTCAGGGCGCCGCCGCTGCGCATCTTGTAGATTGCCACAAGACGTTTGGCAAGCAGCCGCTTTAACGAACCTCGCTCCTTATCTATTCTGTTAATCCTGATACCGGCCCTTGTTATCTTCTTTTTAAGCCTTGCGATATCTCTTTCGGATCTCTTAAGTTCCCTTCTTCGGGCCGCGAGCTTACGGTTGATGCGGTGTATCTCCCCAAGCACCGTGCTCTCTTTACGCTCGAACTTCTTTACCTTTGCCTTGGCGCGCTCGAGCTTCTTTTCGACCTCTTCGAGCCTCTTCTCTTGTGCCGTAAAGCTCTTTGCGCCGATCTCGGCAACAGCCTTGCCAGCGCCGATAGAGATAGAGACCGGAACAGAGAAGGTAAGCAGAAGCAGGAGAATACGGACAAACTTCTTCATATCTTCATAAACCTGGCTAACGAGATAAAACTTCCGGCAACGCCTGCGGCTATTCCGGTAAGCATCAGCATTATAAACATGGCGGACAAAGAGACAGGCATAACGACCAGAAAAGCGAGATAATCCGGGATTTTAGCGACAAGGATAGAAGACCACAAGAGCAGAAGCCCGAACGAGATTACACCGCCGCCGACCCCCTGCACGACCCCCTCTATAAAAAAAGGCGCCTTTATAAAAAAGTCGGAGGCACCTACAAGGCGCATCACCTCAATTTCGTCGCGCCTCGCGTATACCGTCAAACGAATAGTATTTGTGATGATAAAGATAGTGGCTACGCCTAAGAAAAGACCGAACAGAAGCGCGGCAAGCTCGACAAAATTGAGCACCGACGAAAGCCGCGCGGCCCACTCGGCGGAGTACTCCACGGAGTCTACCCACTTAAGGCGTTTTAGTCCGGCCACTACCGCGCTTAACCTCTCAGGCTCCCTGTACCCGGGAAGTATCTTTACCTCGAAAGAGGCAGGCAGCATGCCGCTCTCTATTCCGTCAAAAAGGTCCTGCCCGCTGAACTCGTCTTTAAGCTCACCGAGAGCGGAGGCGGAAGAGACGTATTTGGCCGACCTTACCCCCTCAACGCCTTCTACCAGAGTAGTGAAGCGCCTGACCTCAGCCGGAGTAGCGGAACCGCTGAAGTAGAGCATAACCTTTGTATTGTCGCCTATATTTCCAAGCGCCCAGTTTATATTTAAAAAGAGAACCAGAAAAAGCGCGAAGATAGCGAGCGCGAACCCGAGCGTTACCGAAGTAAAAAGCGCGGTTAAGATGTTGCTCTTAAGCGAGCGCAGCGAATCGGTTATAAAGTAGAAGAGATTAGAGACTGACCCCATCAGTAAATAAACCTCCCGGCTTCAAGGTGTGCCGTGCGCTTGGCGTACCGGTCTATAAGGCTTTTATCGTGGGTGGCTATAATAACGGTAGTGCCCTTGTTGTTGACCTCCTTAAACAGCTCAATGGTCTCTATCGAGAGCACCGGGTCGAGGTTTCCGGTAGGCTCGTCGGCAAGAATAATAGCCGGTTCTTTAACGAGCGCGCGGGCTATGGCGACTCTTTGCTGCTCGCCGCCCGAAAGGCTCATGGGGCTGAAGTTCGCCCTGTGCTGAATCTTCAAGTACGACAGAATACGCAAAACACGCCGCCGAACCTCCCGCTGCCCCACCCCCATAACGTTAAGGGCGAGCGCTACGTTTTCGTAAACGGTTTTATTGGCAAGAAGTTTGAAGTCCTGAAAGACAAAGCCGATTCTGCGCCGAAGCGGCGGAATCTCTTTTCGAGGGATACGGTAGTAATTTCTGCCGTCAATAATGATCTGCCCGTCCGTCGGGCTCTCGGAGCCGAAGATTATCTTTAAAAGGGTCGATTTTCCGGCCCCGCTCGGCCCGGTAAGAAAGAGAAACTCGCCCTTTTCTATCTTAATAGTAATGTCGTCAAGGGCCTTTGTGCTGCCGTCATAGCACTTTGAGACATGAAACATATCTATCATGGAAAACGATCCTAAACCCTTCTTAAGGGCATAAGTTTAGTTTATTTTACAATAACTTAGCTCGTCCTATTATCCCAACAGCCCGTTAATATGTCAAGCCCAATATAGATAACGGCCAGTAACGGCGCCCTGAAGCATGCTTTTTCAACCTGAATTTCACAAAAAACCACAAGCGCGCAAGTAAGCGGCGCACCTCTCTCTTTTGCGGTCAATAAGGGATAAATAACCTCGGCCCTCACCACCTGCGTAACGTACTGGCCCGGTATTCCGGTACGGGAATTACGTGGTCTCCGTACTGCACAAAAAAAATAGGCCGAAAGCTCTCTTTCCACCCACAAACTGTTAAGATTTTACGGATACCGGCGATATATAAGTATGTGTATTTATTGAAGCTACATCATAGAAAAAAGCACCTATCGATCCGCACAAATAAAAGGACAGAGAAAACCGTGGCAGAGAAAACCGTAACTTCCAATACCGCCACGCTCGACGCGCTGACCAACGGCTCGTCCATAAAGATACCGTCACTTCCTATAGTTGGACTTAGGATTGTAGAGGCATGCCAGAAGACGGACTTCTCTCTTAACGACCTTACCCCTATTATCTCGACAGACCCTAACCTTACGGTCAAGACAATCAGCCTTGTAAACTCTCCGCTCTACTCGCTTATGGCTCCGGTTAAGAGCATAGACAAAGCGGTAGGGCTGCTCGGCGTAAACGCGATAAAGAATATCGCTCTCTCATTTATCATCATAAACGAGATGAACACAGAGTCGTACAGCGGTTTCGACAACGAGTACTTCTGGAAGCGCGCGGTGACCTCCGCCGTAGCGGCAGAGGTCTTTTCACAAAAGCTTAATCTCAACCTCGACGGCGCGTTCGTCACGGCCCTGCTTATGGATATAGGCGTAATGGTAATGCATATATTCGAGCCCGAAAAGTTTCAGCAGGTGCTCGACATGAAACGCATTTCTACAAGCTCTCTTGTGGAGATCGAGCAGGAGGTTTTCAATTTCGACCATCAAAAAGTAGGGATGGAGCTATTGAAACAGTGGGGGCTTCCCGAAGATATTTACATACCTGTAGCGTACCAGCATACAACTGAGAACTGCCCGCCCAAGTACCCGAAACTGGCCGCAGTATTAAAGATAGGGGACCTGACAAGCGCCATACTGCACAGCGACTACCGTACCAAACAGTTCGGCGAACTTTCGCGTTTACTGAAAGGTCAGTACGGCTTCGATAGCGAGGATATAAACCTGTATGTTGAGGAAGTGGCTGAAAATATGACCGACACCCTCGCCACTTTCGAGATTTCCACCGAAGACATGAGACCGTGCGCCGAGATACTGCAAGAGGCTAACGAGGAACTCGCAAAGGTCGGCAGCTCTTTGGTACAGGTGGTGCAGGAGATGAAACTGAGCACGAAAAAGGCAGAAAACCTTACAGCCGAGCTGCTCGAATCGAACATAGAGTACAAGGAGATGGCCTACAAAGACTCCCTGACGGGGCTTTACAACCACCGCTTTTTTCACGAGATGATAGAGAAAGAGATGAGCCGCGCGGAGAGATACTGCATCGAGTTTACGCTCATACTCTTCGACATAGACAACTTTAAAGAGATAAACGATACTCTCGGCCACAAGTACGGAGACATGGTGCTGTTAAGCCTTGCCAAGTACGTTGCG
>JAJRYL010000247.1 GCA_024275855.1 Deltaproteobacteria bacterium | reverse complement strand
TCCGCAAAGCAGATATCTTCGGCGTTACCCTGAATAAACCGCAGGTCTTTTATGTGTCCTAAGTCTATGCACTTTTCACGCCCGTACTTCAACATCTCGCCGTTTATATCGTAAACGACCACACTGCCCGACCTGCCTACCCTTTTGGCCATTAACAGGGCTATGTCTCCCGTGCCTCCGGCAACGTCAAGCGCGCTCTCGCCCTCTTTCAACCCGGTATCGGCAGCTACCAGACGCTTCCATATCCTGTGCAAACCGCCGCTCATAAGGTCGTTCATCAGGTCGTACTTCGACGCTACGGAGTCGAATACCTCGGCCACACGCCCCTGCTTCTCCTCTTCGGGAATCAGCTCCGTTCCGAAATGCGTCATCTTTTCACTCATCTCTAACTCCGTTCTGCTTGCCCCAAATTGGTACCGAGTGCCTGAAAACCGTTACAGGCCGGTTTTAAAGCTAAACTCCGCGGTAAAAGTTCAAGCTCTTTCCGGCCACCGGCTTTCGGGCTTTCTCTACATCAACAGGACAAGCGCCCTGTCTTTTTAAGGCTGAATAAAAGACTTAACGCGCTCTTCTTATACCGACTATAGCCGCACCGGCAAAGAGCAGTACGCTAAACAACGGCACCCCGAAGACCGATATTGAGTCGGCGTCCGAGAACATAACCGAGAGCGTTGCCGCTATTATAAGAGAGCCCGCAAGCACGGAGCGCGCCGTGCGCCTGCCCGCCAAGCTTACCTCTTCCATCATCGGCTCCATACCGCGCGGAACAAAACCGATAGAGAGGTCTCCGCCCGCCGCTTTCTCGAAAAATTCGTTCATGTTGTACGGTATAGAGAGCGCCGCCCCTGTTATCTCTTCAATCCGTTCGCTCGTCTTTCCGGCAACTGACTTTGGAGATAACTTCTCTTTGAGCATCCACTTGTAGACCATCGGTTTTGTAACTTCCCACATATCTATATCAGGGTAGAGCTGCCTGCCGACACCCTCTATTATAACCATAGATTTTTGCAGCAGCAATAGGTTCGGCTGCAACCTCATCTCGAAACGGCGGGAGGTCTGGAGCAGTTTCATCAACAGGGTCGATATATCTATATGCTCTAAGCGCGCCCCCAATATCGGCTCTATTATAACGCGCAACGCCTCTTCGAACTCGCCTATATCAACGCCGGGGCCGATAAGCCCCATATCTCTGTGCACTATCGCCATGCGGTAGTAATCTTCACGAACGATATAGTAGAGCATGGAGGCGAGATACTTTCTGAGCTTTGCGTCGAGCCTGCCGACGATTACGAAATCGAGGTAGATAATAACCCCGTCGTCACGGATAAAGATGTTGCCCGGATGAAGATCTGCGTGGAAAATACCGTGTTCGAAGACCTGCTCGAAGAAGATCTTAAGCCCGTCTATTGCGGCCTGCTTTATATCTATGCCTTTGGCGTGAAGCCTCTCGATCTCGTCGATCGGCGTGCCGTAGACACGCTCCATCGTAAGCACGCCCTCGGTCGTCCAGTCCCAGTAGACCTTCGGTATCTGAATCTTGGGGTTCGATTCAAAAATTTTATAGAAGCGCCCGATTGCCGCGCCCTCTATGGTAAAATCCTGCTCGCTGGAGATAACGCGCTTAAACTCTTCAACAACCTCAAGCGGCCTGTAGCGCCGCGCCCTCGGCACGTACTTTTGTAACAGTTCGGCCAGTATGCCCATTACCGACATGTCGGCCTCTATCACGCGCCCTATGCCGGGGCGCTTTATCTTTACCGCAACCTCCGTTCCGTCTTTGAGCGTAGCGAAGTGAACCTGAGCAATAGAGGCCGAGGCCACAGGGGTCTCGTCGAACGTGGCGAACCTCTCTTCAAGGCTGCCCTTAAGCTCGCCCTCTACGACCGCCTTAACCTCTTCAAACGAAAAAGGGCGTACCATGTCCTGAAGTTTCTTAAACTCCTCTACCCATTCCGGCGGCAGAAGGTCGGCCCGGGTAGAGGCTATCTGACCGAACTTTATAAAGGTCGGGCCAAGCTCTTCGAGTACAAGCCTGATACGCACCGGCGTGCTCTTGCCCGCCTTCTTTTTAGAGACAAAGAGCCGCTCTATGGTAGAGAGCAGTGGAAAGAGACGCATTTCGGCCACAAGGCCGCCAAAGCCGTACCTTACGAGCGTAACGACTATCTTATTGAGCCTGCGTATGTTTGTAAGTTTCTTTATATGCATGGGTTATCTACTGGATTTGCTCCGGTGGTTACTCTTTACCGGCCTTGGGCTTCACCACCCTCGGCTTCTTATTCTTCGGCTCAAGAGACTCAAGCCTGGACTCAAGCTCGGTTACCCGTACCTCAAGGTTATCTACCTTCTCTCTTGCGAGGCGCGCCATCTCCTTAACCACGTCCACCTCAATGTCTGTTGCAACGTGCAGTTTATCGGCGACCCTGCCGGAGTTAGATATTATCTCGGACTCTATCTTCTCTTTAGCGGAAGTCACTATGGTGAGCAGCTCTTTTAAGACGGTCGCCCCGTCCTCCACGACCCTGTTCTCCAGTATCTGACGCGGGGTAAGCGGCCCGGCCTCCCCGGCGGCTCCATCCGTACCGGTTCCCTGCCCTTCTTCTTCGGGCGCGTTGGCCGCCTTGCCCTCTTTTGCGCTCTGCACCGTATCAAGCGTCTCTTTTATCTTCTTCTCGATACCAAGCCCAAGCAGTATTGCCTTATCTATCAGATCCGTCATCTGCTTTACCCTCCTCTTATTACCTTCGCGTCTTTGCCTCCGCTCTGTCTCCGAGACAACGGAGCCGCAAGGGGCCTCTTCAATCCTACGTCTCAAAAAAGTCTAACCTATAGGGGTGGTACAGGCTGCTGCCGGAGCAACGTACTCTTTGCCGGCGCGGCCAAGATACCATCCGTTGCAAAGGCCGCCGGAACCCTCTATCTTTCGCGACATAACCAACAACTCTTCTACCGCCTCTTCAGTGCTTATAGAGCCGTTTAAGCGCGCACGGTAAATTCGCACCAGCTCTCCGGTGCCTATAGACTGCGGAGAAATTCTTATAGCGCTTACCCCTTTGGCCTTAAGGTCGCCGGTAAACTCTATCAGCGAATAGGTTTTAGCGCTGAGTATAGACGTACCGTTTATCGTAAAGAGCGGCTCGCCCTCAACGCTCTTTATCTCCATGCCGTCGGGGTCGTGCTTGCAGTCGTGCCTGCACTCGCTCTTGTTCAGCCCGAAAGCCCTTGAGGTATAACAGCGCCATGAAAAGGCCAGCGGCACCTTGCCGTGCGCGAATATCTCGCCCTTAATGCCGGTCTGTTCGATATTATAGGCCACGGACTCACCGGAGAGTTCCACCGGAAAGGTAACGCGCTCTACGCCAATACTCTGCAAAAACTCCACACTCGGCACGTTGTAGGTAGTTATATGCGGGCCGGCCCTAAGCTCTTTTGTTTTGGCGTCCACCATGTTGAAGACAGACATATCGTTGGCCTCGATTGCGTACGGCAGCGCCGCGAGTTCGCGGGTACGGTTAAGCTCCGCCTCGTTGGAGACCACTACAAGGCTTGAGAGCACTACCTTCTTGCCCGCGCTTGTAAGCCTTTCGGCGATCTTGGCGATATCGTCGGTACCGCGCCACCGTTTGTCGCAGACCAGTTCGCCAAGGTAGACGGTGTCGACCTCCATCTCCGCTACCGCGTCGTAAAACCGTTTAAGCTCCTCACTCTTCCACTCAAAGAGTACAGGGCCGAGCGTCAACTCCATAACCTACAACCTCCGTTTGTACTCAACATACCGTCAATACTCTATATGAACAAGGGATAAACC
>JAJRYL010000246.1 GCA_024275855.1 Deltaproteobacteria bacterium | reverse complement strand
GACGGAAGTTTCGGTACCGATATTTTATCTATGCTCGACAAGCTGCAAACTCTCTTTTCTGATTTCGATTCCGAACCGACAGGTGTGAAACAGAAACTGGTGGCAGAGGCGGCGGGGCTTGTAGGTCGTCTCTTGAATACCCCTGTTGTTGCGCCTATTTCTAAACCCGGCGCCGCTTGCGTTATTCAACCGTCGGCCTCCGGTCCGGTTACCGAAAAGATAAAAGAGCTGAAAAGAGGCGTTCAGTTCGTTAAAGGTGTCGGGCCGAGGCTTGAGGCGGTATTAAATAAAAAGGGGATATATACTGTTGAAGACCTGCTCTATTTTATTCCGATACGGTACGAGGACAGAAGCCGCAGGCGCAAAATAAGGGAGCTGAAAAAAGGCGAGAGCGTCTCTGTAGTCGCTACCATAATGGCAACTGGCGAGAGCCGTTACGGCAGGCGAAGAGTTTTCGAGATTGTGGTAACCGACTCTACCGGTCTTTTGAAGCTCAAATGGTTCAATTTTAAAACCCGGTACATGAGCCGTTTTGTCAAAGACAAAAAGTACCTCATCTACGGAACCGTCTCGGCCTGGGGCAGACAGGTCGAGATGATACACCCCGACCTCAAGCTTTACGATGAAGACGGTACCGAAGATAGGAGCGTAAACGAAACCGCAGACGAGTCCACGGGGCTACTGCCCGTCTACTCGCAGCTTGAGCGGATGCACCAGTTGAGTATTAGAAAAGTTGTGCTCGGCGCTCTAAAGACCCACTCTTCGAATATTGTAAGCGCTGTGCCGGAGGCTGTTGCTAAAAGACACGGACTGTTAGACCTTAAAAGCGCGTTCGAGTTGGTGCATCTGCCGGGCGCGAAAGGAGAGGCCGCGGTTAAAAGCGCGAAGAGGAGCCTCGCCTTCGACGAACTTTTTCTGCTCGAAATCGGTCTCGCACTGAAACGCCAGGGTGTCAAACGCTCGGCAGGTATAGAACTCTCCTGCGGCCTGCCGAGGGTCGTGGAGCTTGAGTCTGCTTTGAGAAAAAAACTGCCTTTTAAACTCACCGCTTCTCAGGAGAGCGTATTAAAAGAGATAAAGGCCGACATGGGCGCTCCGCACCCCATGAACAGGCTTCTGCAGGGAGACGTCGGCTCAGGAAAGACGGTAGTCTCTTTAATCGCGGCGCTCGTAGCGGTTGGCGCAGGTTATCAGGCGGCTATTATGGCGCCGACCGAAATATTGGCCGAACAACATTCGCTCGTTATAAAAGAGTATACGGACTCGCTCGGTTTAAAGACCGCTCTTTTGACCTCCGGCATTCCCAAAAAAAAGAAAGACTCGCTTCTTGCTTCTATAAACGAAGGCGAGGTAGATATAGTAGTAGGCACGCACGCTTTGATACAGAAAGGGGTAGAGTTCGACTCGCTCGCGCTTGTTGTTATCGACGAGCAGCACCGTTTCGGTGTAATGCAAAGAGCGGAGCTTAAAAAGAAGGGTATTAAACAGGCAAACGGCACTCTGCTGCCGCCCGACATGTTGATAATGACCGCTACGCCGATACCGCGTACACTTACTATGACGCTCTTTTCCGACATTGAAGTCTCTATAATAGACGAGCTTCCTCCGGGCAGGTTGCCTGTTACCACCAAGATTTTACGGGAGAAAGACAGAGAACGTGCTTATGATATTATAAGGGAGAATCTTAAAAAAGGATCGCAGGCCTACGTTGTCTGTCCGCTGGTCGAAGAGTCCGAAGAGCTTCAGCTTGCCGACGTTATGCGAACCAAGGAAAGGCTCGACGTTCTCTTTGGCGGATTCAACGTAGGGCTTATTCACGGGCGTTTGAAGAGCGCGGAGAAAGAGGCGGTGATGGCTTCGTTTAAAGCGGGCAGGATAGACCTGTTGGTCTCGACCACGGTTATAGAGGTTGGTGTTGACGTGCCCAACGCCACCGTTATGCTTATAGAGCATGCCGAGAGGTTCGGCCTCGCCCAGCTCCACCAACTGCGCGGCAGGGTCGGGCGGGGCAGTGGCAAGTCTATCTGTTTACTTCTGGCGCAGTGGACAAACTCAGAAGATACCTATCGCAGGCTCAAGGTTTTAGAGGCCACGGAGGACGGTTTTAAGATAGCCGAAGAGGACCTTGCGATAAGGGGCCCCGGAGATTTTATCGGTACCCGCCAGTCCGGCCTGCCGGAGTTCAGGTTCTCGGCCTCTTTAGGAGATCTGGGGTTGCTGAAATCAGCTCGCGAAGAGGCCGTAGCGCACTTGGAGACCGACCCTTTTCTGCTCTCGGCACAGTCCGCTACTATCAAAGAGGTTTTAAAGGCACGCTGGAAAGAGCGGCTCGAACTCGCTGAAATCGGCTAATTTTTTACTTTAGCG
>JAJRYL010000245.1 GCA_024275855.1 Deltaproteobacteria bacterium | reverse complement strand
TAAGCTCTTTTATAATTGAAACCTCTTTTGCTTCGCTGGCAAACTCAAGCCTTGCGTTACACCCCGGACAGCAGAGCGCATGTCCGCTTCTGAAACGGTGGTACATTGCCAAGCCACGGTACTGCGAGTAACACTCGGTGCAGATCCACTTCAGCATAACGGTTACCTCCGACTTAAGTTAAAGAAGTTTAACGAGTTGCAAACCCAAAACACTCACTGCTCTTTCCGCCTATCAGCCGTTACTTCCGGTTATTCTCCGTTATTGCAACGAAGCGAGCACAGCGTCCGCTACGCCCTTTGCCTCGGCATCGGTTAAAGACGGAAAAATAGGCAGGCTTGCCTCGCGGGAGTAAAAGGACTCGGCAACAGGAAAGTCCCCCTCCGAGTAACCGAACCTCTCGCGGTAATACTTAAACAGATGCACCGGAATATAATGTACCTGCGGCACTATAGAGAACTTCTCCATGCGCGAGAACCACTCTACGCGTGTAAGTCCGGCGGCCTTAAAATCTATTTCAAGCGGATAAAGATGATAAGAACTCTTCAACCCGTCTACCTCCGGCGGAAGAGTCAGATACCTGTGGCCGCTAAAGGCTTTGTTATAAAAGGC
Source organism: Deltaproteobacteria bacterium (assembly GCA_024275855.1). Classification (GTDB taxonomy): domain Bacteria; phylum Desulfobacterota; class GWC2-55-46; order GWC2-55-46; family JADFVP01; genus JADFVP01. The sequence continues at coordinate 5,220 of JAJRYL010000245.1, read as the reverse complement.
CGCTATAACGGCCCGCCGCTCTATAAAAGAGTCGAGCCGTTTTAACTGGCTTACCCAAAGCGCGCTCTGAAGGTCGGTAAGCCTGTAGTTGAACCCAAGCTCCTCTATCTCGTAGAACCACCTTCGCAACTCTGCGCCCGGTTTGTGCATGCCGTGATTTCTAAAACTCTTAAGGCGGGCGTGCAGCCTCGGGTCGTTTGTGGTAACCGCACCCCCCTCGCCCGTGGTAATCGACTTTACGGGGTGAAAGCTGAAGACCGTCATGTCGGAGTGCGTACACGCCCCGACCTTAACGCTTTCGCCCTCCGCCGTAAGCTCCTCAGCGCCGAGCGCGTGGCAGGCGTCTTCAACAACGGTAAGTCCGTACCTTTTTGCGATTTCACCTATACGCGGCATTGAAGAAGGTAACCCTGCGTAATGAACAGGCATTATAACTTTTATCTTCTTATTGGCATCGAGCAGACGCTCTATATTATCGGGGTCTATGTTATGGGTAACCGGGTCTATATCGGCAAAGTACGGAGTAGCGCCCACATAAAGGGCGGAATTTGGAGTAGCTACAAAAGTAAGCGGCGTAGTAAGCGTGGCGGCTTCAGGAGTTATCCCTGTGCGCGGGTCGGGGTCGGGGCCGAGCCCGGCGGCAAGCAGAGCGAGGTGAAGAGCCGCCGTGCCCGTAGAGCAGCAGATAGCGTACCTGGCCCCGGTATAATCGCAGAGCGCGCGCTCGAACTCTTCGACCATAGGGCCTTGCGTTATCATAGAAGAGCGCAACACGGAGACAACCGCCTCTATGTCCTCTTCGTCAATCGTCTGTCGGCCGTAAAATATCATCGCTCTCTTCCATTTGGTACTCGTCTATCATGCGCTTTATCTCTTCTACGCTGAGCACGTCCGGGTTCGTATCGCTGGCGTAAGAGAAATGTTCGGCCACGGGTGCTCCGCCGTTTCTTCTCTCGTCGTCCCACCAGTTGAACATAGGCTGTATAACGAAGTAGTCCGGGTACTCAAGCGTCTCGCGTCCATTCTCCTCGGAGATCAGAATCTCGTGCAGCTTCTCCCCCGGCCTTATCCCTATCTCGTCTATACGGGCATCAGGGGCTATAGCCTTTGCGACATCTAAAATACCTGCGCTTGGAATCTTGGGCACAAAGATCTCGCCGCCCTTCATGGACGTAAGGCTTCTAAGAACAAACTCAGCCCCCTTCTCTATGGTTATCCAGAAGCGGGTCATCTTAACGTCCGTTACCGGCAGAACGCCCGTAACCTTAAGTTTGTTGAAAAGGGGAATTACAGAGCCGCGGCTACAGACTACATTTCCGTAACGCACGACGGAAAAACGGGTGGGTTGGCTGCCGGCGTACGAGTTACCGGCGATAAAGAGTTTATCCGAGCAGAGTTTTGTGGCCCCGTAGAGGTTAATAGGGTTTGCGGCTTTATCCGTAGAGAGCGCAATAACCTTCTTTACGCCCGTATCAACAGCCGCGTCTATAACGTTTTGCGCGCCTAAGACATTGGTCTTTATAAACTCGTAGGGGTTGTACTCCGCCGCCGGAACCTGTTTGAGGGCCGCGGCGTGAATAACATAATCTACACCGTTAAAAGCCCTGTAAAGCCGCTCCTTATCCCTTACGTTGCCTATAAAGAAACGCAGCGACTCGTCTTTAAACCGCAACGCCATCTCGTGCTGTTTTAACTCGTCCCGGCTTAAGACTATAATCTTCTTCGGGCTGTGCTCTTCAAGAAGCTTCTTAACCAGCCTGTTGCCGAGAGAACCGGTGCCGCCGGTTATAAGTATGCTCTTGCCGTCAAATCCCATAGAACTCTCCTGCACGATTTTCCGTATTAAAAAGCTGTAACGTCCGTTAAAAAGTTAACCCGAAAGAGGACCAAAACAGAGTACCACACACAGGAAACTTTCCCTGACTTATTTATTGCAACAAATATGCCAGTCCGTACGCCAAGCTAACTATTTGGAATATAAGTATTTTTAATTGATTAGTGTCAACGAATAGATACAATGACCCTGAACTGGTCAAAAACTTGACGAAATGAAAGGATATTTGACTTAATTGCGCAACGCCTACTTGCCGGCGGTTATAACATGTTTCACACTGTACTCGTTATTATCGAGTATAGACTGCATGGCGCTCATATTTTCGATATTAAAGATAACCGGCCCTTTGAGGTTTATGCTCACCTCTTTTTTGCCCTCAGCGCCTTCGGTCACGCAGACCATAGCGAGAACAACAAGGTTTGCGCTGTCGCCAAGCTCAATGGCCTTAAGGTCCGACTTTCTGAACTTGACATTATACTCTTTAAGGTACTGCGTAGGGTCTGTTAAAAGAAAGGCCGTGTCCGGCTTCTCCGCAGACTGAAGCCATTTAAAGACCCCTTCTTTATCGTGGTCTAAAAGAATAAACCTCTTCAAGCCCTCGAAACCGGGAATAGAGTGAACAAAGCTTATTATACGGTCGGGCGTTACCGTAACAGCGCCAAAACGCGACGTTTCTATACTTATATCGTCCATAACTGCCTGCTGAGTAGGGTTCATTTGCTCTTCTTTAGTAGGTCGCCAAGCGTGGCGGTTAAGTCGGCTTTCGATACTCCGGCCGCTTTGATATTCTCTTGTTGAATCTTCAGATAGATCTCTTCACGGTGCACCGAGAGGCTCTGCGGCGCCTCTATACCTATCTTTATCTGGTTTTCCCGTACATCTATAACGACGATCTTTATATCGTCGCCAATACGGATCGCTTCTCCGGACTTCCTTGTCAAAACTAACATATCGCCCTCCCTGGCGTATAAAAAAGCACCTGCTACAGATTAAAACAATAGAAGTGAAAAATTCCTATATATAATTGAATATATTGACGTTAAAGACCTTGCCGGCTGAACTCAGGGCCGCCTCAAGCGCCACCTGGCTTACCTGAAGCTCTGAGATTACCTTAGCTAAGTCGGCATCCTCAAGACCCGATATCGTAATCTTGGTTCTAAGGGCGAGCTTTTCGAGGTTGCTGTCCACACTCTGTATTCTGCCCACCTTGCCGCCTATATCGGAAACGGAGTTGGAAATCTGCGTAAACGAAAGATCGAGGTTGGTGACCGCGGTCTGAATATTTGCCGTATTATTGGCGTTCAACGCTGTCTTTAACGACGTTATTGAAGAGAAAATGTCGGTGCCGCCGCCGACTCCTGAAAAGATCTCTCCGCCGTTCATGCCTATGCTTACCGAGCTGTTCGGCGAGACCTGTACGCTGTGCTTATTTGTGTCTCCTCCGTAGGTTCCCGAAGAGTTGAAAGCGAGGGTGTCGGTCTTGTACCCCGAAAAGATATAGTCGTCATTGAGCTTGGTATTGGAAATGTCTATCAACTGGTCGTAAAGGCTCTGTACCTCTATCGCAGCGTTGGTGCGGGCGGAGGCGTCTAAGGTGCCGTTGGCCATTGTAACGGTAATCTCCTGAAGGCGCGATATTACGTTCTTGGCGCTCGACAAGGCGTCTTCGGCCATTCCGAGATAAGAGAGCGAACTCTCGGAGTTACGCTTGTACTGCTCTAAGGATGTAAGCGTACTCTTCGAGCTGAGAATTCTATCGGCCTTAACCGGGTCGTCGGAAGGGTCGTTTATCTCTTTACCGGTAGCGAGTTTTCTCGACGTCTTTAAAATATCTTGCTGACGCCTAAGAATATCGTTTATGTATGTATCGTAAAGTATTGATTTAGTTACTCTCATTTCGCACCGCCTTTGTCGTGCAAAAAAAACTACCGTATATTCAAAATCTCGTCAAACATAGAGTCAACCGTCTTTAAAACCCTTGCGGCCGCCTCGTAAGAGCGCTGCAACCGTACCAAATTTATAGCCTCCTCCTCAACGGAAACCCCTGTTACAGACTCTTTGGCTATCTTTGCCTGCTCGGCTATACGCTCATAAGCGTCGGCATTATAGGCAGCCTCGTTAACCGCTATGGCGGTATCCGTTATTATAGCCGTATAGTACTCCGTAAAGGTAGATGAATTTATGCTGTTAGCGTCTTTCAGCGCGGCGATAGCGAGAGCCTTTACATTGTTTCCGGGCAGTCCGGCGCTTGTAGAAGAGGCCGCTACCTTGTCCGTATCGGTAATGGCAACCCCCATTGTAGAGGCCGCGTTGGTGGTAACACTAACGGCGAAGGTGTCTCCCGAAGCCGGAGCGCTTGAACTGTTTGTGACCGTAACGCTCAACCCGTCAAAGGTAATAGCGCTGCCTGACGTGTACGTACCGGACGCTACCTGCGTATTCGTGCTTTTATTGATAACCGTATAAGCGGTAGGGCTTGAGAAACGAACCTCGTAATCTTTCAACGTAAGGCTCGCTACGTTAGAGACGCTCGCTGCGCCGATTATTGCCCCGCCCCCGTTATTGGAGTTTGCCTTGGTATAGACGCCTGGGGAGTTGAAAAAGTTGTTGCCCGTGCTGCCGTCAAGCCCGTAACCGCCTATATGAAGCTCGTTCACCTTTTGGACGATAGAGACGGAAAGCAGGTTAACCTTATCGAGCGACGTATGAAACTGGTTGCTCGCGTCTACATACCCTTTAAGAGAACCGCCTTTTATATGGGCGTTCATGTCCGTACCGCCAAGAGTAAGGGAGAAGGCTGCCGGAGAGTCGTTTGTGTAACTCATGCTCATACTGGACGTATTTATGCCGGAAACAAGGTACTGCCCGCCGCCGAGGAAGATATCTACCTGTCCGGTGCTCCCCTCTAACGTCTTGATATCTACGATTTTAGCAATTTTATTGATAACCAGATCACGCTGGTCACGCAAATCTCCGGCTATATTCGTGCCGTTTTCGACCTCTGCAATCTGTAAATTATAACTGGCTACCTGTGTCGCGTAACTGTTTAACTGGTCTACAACGGTTGAAACCTGTTTGTTTATCCTGTTTATATTGTTGTTCAGGTCGGTGTCCATCCTGTTGAAACCGTCGCTCAGCACGGAAGCCTTTGAGAGCAGTACGGAACGCTCCGCGTACGAAGACGGGGCGTTGGCGACACCGTAGAACGCGTTGAAGAAAGAGTCTACCTTGGACGACAAGCCGCCGCCGTCAAGATCGTTCACAAGGGCTTCGAGTTCCTTAAGGTTATCGGCCTTCGTAAAGTACTTAGCCTCGTTGGATATAGCGTCCCTGAGCTGCACAAGCTTAAAGGCGTCCTGCACCCTTCCTATCTGATTAATAGTAAC
>JAJRYL010000244.1 GCA_024275855.1 Deltaproteobacteria bacterium | reverse complement strand
GTTCGCTCTCCGCCTGCGAGGGCGCGCTGCTTATAGTGGACGCCTCGCAGGGTGTAGAGGCCCAGACCGTGGCCCATCTGTATACCGCTGTAGACGTAGGGCTTGAGATAATCACTATTCTTAACAAGATAGACCTGCCTTCGGCAGAGCCGGACAGGATTAAAGAGGAGATAGAGGAGGTTTTGGGGTTAGACGCGTCGGACGCGCTTTTGGTAAGCGCAAAAGAGGGTATAGGCATAAAGGATACCCTTGAGGCCATTGTGCATCTTGTGCCGCCCCCGTCCGGATCGGCTGAGGCGCCCTTAAAGGCCCTTGTATACGACTGCTGGTACGATAAGTATCAGGGCGTAATCGTGCAGGTGCGCATAGTTGAGGGTGTGCTTAAAAAGGGTATGAAGATCCGTTTCATGGCCAACGGCAAGGAGTTTGACGTTGACTCCTGCGGTGTCTTTACCCCCAAGGCGCTTGAGACCGGAGAGCTTGGTCCGGGCGAGGTCGGTTTTGTAGTAGCGGGCGTAAAAGAGGTGCGCGATACGAACGTCGGAGACACTATTACCGGAGCCGAAAACCCGACACCAGAACCGCTGCCCGGTTACAAGGCCGCCAAGGCTATGGTCTTCAGCGGTCTTTATCCTGTCGATACCAAGCAGTACGAAGACCTTAAGGATGCGGTCGTAAAGCTTCGCCTGAACGACTCTTCTTTCTCCTTCGAGCCGGAGACCTCGCTCGCGCTCGGTTTCGGTTTCAGGTGCGGTTTTTTAGGGCTCTTCCACATGGAGATCATTCAGGAGAGGTTAGAGCGCGAGTACGACCTTGAGCTTATAACCACCGCGCCTACGGTCGCTTACAGGGTTACGGCTATAAACGGCGAGCAGACCTACGTTGAGAACCCGTCCGAACTGCCCCCGGCGCAGAAGATAGATTTTGTCGAAGAGCCGTTTATAGAGGCCTCTTTGCATGTGCCCGCCGAGTTTTTAGGCTCAATACTTACGCTTTGCGAGGGTAAGCGCGGGATTCAGAAAGAGATAAAGTTTCTAACGACCTCACGCGTGCTCGTTACGTACGAGCTGCCGTTAAACGAGGTTGTCATGGACTTTTACGACAGGCTAAAGACGTTGAGCAAGGGGTACGCCTCTATGGATTACGAGTATCTCGACTTCAGGGTATCCAAGCTCGTAAAGCTCGATATCCTGATAAACGGCGAGAGCGTAGACGCGCTCTCGCTTATAGTGCCTAAAGAGAAGGCCTTTGAACGGGGCAAGGAACTTGTTGGCAAGATGAAAGAGATAATTCCGAGACAGATGTTCGAGGTGGTGATTCAGGCGGCCATAGGTTCAAAGATAGTCGCGCGCGAGAGTGTGCGGGCAATGAGAAAGAACGTAACGGCCAAGTGTTACGGCGGCGATATTTCGAGAAAAAGAAAACTTATAGAGAAGCAGAAGGAAGGCAAAAAGCGCATGAAGTCCGTAGGGCGGGTAGAGTTGCCGCAGGAGGCCTTCTTAGCGGTGCTTAAGGTTACCTGATCTTTGGAAAGTTACGGTGGAAGAGGCAGGCAAATTATTTCTGGTAACTGTAATAGAACCGGAACCGGCCCGGTATGGCCGTATCGACTTAAAATTATTTCAAACTACTATTAAAAGCTGAAAATTCTGAACAGGGAAGAAAGGCGACATGGGTATAAAAGAGAGAGACAAAGAGGTTGACACGGATAAAAAGGGCGTTATCGATAAAAGTGTGAAAACGGCAAAAGAGAAGAGAGGCAAGCGGGCTACAAGAGAGACGGTAGAGGCGGTTTTAATAGCGGTAGTTCTTGCGCTATTTATTAGAACCTTTGTTATTCAGGCCTTTAAAATTCCTTCCGGCTCAATGGAAAATACGCTGCTTATAGGCGACCATCTGTTGGTCAGCAAGTTCGCCTACGGTATACAGTTGCCGACCCCGGCTATGATAAAGTTCTTTGGCGTTAAGATACCGTTCTTTTCAACGCGCCTTGTAAATACATGGGGCGGTGTGAAGCGGGGCGATATTATAGTCTTCCGTTTTCCCGGCGACAGGGACAAAGATTATATAAAACGGACTATCGGCCTGCCCGGAGACGTCGTTGAGGTGCGAAACAAGGTTATCTATATAAACGGCAAGAAGATAGACGACCCGTACGCGGTGCACAAAGGCGGGCTGTACGGAGAGAATCAGGAGCGCGCTAACAACTTCGGCCCGTACAAGGTGCCGGAGGGTAAGGTCTTTGCCATGGGTGATAACAGAGAGCGCAGTTACGACTCGCGCTTCTGGGGGCCTGTGCCTATAAAAGATATAAAGGGCAAGGCGTTGATAATCTACTGGTCGTGGGACGGAAATAAAAAGTGGATCCGTTCTGGCAGAATGGGAACTGTGCTTCATTAGCGGTTGCTTTTTCAGACACAACGCTCTTTAACAGATGCT
>JAJRYL010000243.1 GCA_024275855.1 Deltaproteobacteria bacterium | reverse complement strand
TCGGCCCCGGTATCGGTTTTTCTTATAACCGTTTCAGCGCCCTGTTCTTTTATGGCCAAAGAGGGGTGAAATTCGATTCTGCCGGTAGGAAGTTTGGCGGCGCAGCCGGTTAAGAGCGGCGCAGCGGTGCAGAGCGTAACTAAAAGAGCCGTCAGCTTTGCGCAGCGTCTATTTTTTTTATCTTTTTTTCGCATCTATCGGATATCCGCTTCAGGTTTTAATTGTAAAACCGGTGAAATCGCCTGAGTATACACCCTCGGTTATATCTACGGAATCGACTTGCGCCGCCTCCGGCCCGGTACGGCACCACTGTATAAACTTTTCTACAGCCTCTTTTGCGCCTTCGGCAATAATATCTACGGAACCCTCTGCGGTGTTTTTAACCCGACCGGTAACTTTATACTGCGTGGCGACAGTGACGGCAGTGGCTCTGAAGTAAACGCCCTGCACGCGCCCCTTAACGACAATATGGACGTTGCGGTAATTCATAGGTCTGAAGCTACCATATTACTTTTTTATTGGCAAGCGCAAGCGTATGTGGAGACCGAGGCGGCGGCAACAGCCGGTAACTTTAAAAAACTTGAAGCAAGCGTCCTGTAAAGGGTACTATATCCGGATACTGAAAAAAGCGGAATAAAGAAAGTATAATAAGTATTATATGAACGGAGCGCAGGGTGGATAGAAGGGTTACTATAATCGGCGGCGGGCTTGCCGGAGCCGAGGCGGCTTTTCAGGTAGCGACGCGAGGCGGACATGCCGTGCTCTACGAGATGAAGCCGGGGGCGCGCTCTCAGGCTCATACGCTCGACACCCTTGCGGAACTGGTCTGCTCTAACTCGCTAAAGAGTAACGATGTCGGTACGGCCTCAGGGCTGTTAAAGGCTGAGATGCGTTGCCTTAACTCACTGGTGCTCGATATAGCCCAAAAGACAAGCGTGCCCGCGGGCGGAACCCTCGCGGTCGATAGAGAGGCCTTCTCCATCGCCGTTACCGAACGGTTGAATGAGGTTGGCGTTGAGGTGATAAGAGAAGAGGTTACGGTTATACCCGACGGCAACCCTGTTGTAATCGCTACGGGGCCGCTTACCTCCGATGCCTTTGCCGCCTCTATACACGAACATATCGGTACAGAGAACCTCTACTTTTTCGACGCGGTAGCGCCTATTGTTTATGCCGAGTCAATAGATAAAGAGAAGACCTACATGGCCTCGCGTTACGACAAGGGGCCTGCTGACTATCTCAACTGCCCGATGAATACCGAGCAGTACGAGAGTTTTGTGTCGGAGCTGGTGAGGGCAGAGGGGGTTATACCGCGAGGGTTTGAGGATACTCCGTACTTCGAGGGCTGCATGCCTGTAGAGGCCATTGCGGAGCGCGGGCCCGATACCCTGATGTTCGGCCCCATGAGACCGGTCGGGCTTGTAGACCCGCACACGGGCCGCAGGCCGCATGCCGTGGTTCAGCTCAGGCGTGAAAACAGTGAGGGTACGCTCTACAACATGGTCGGTTTTCAGACCCGTTTAAAGTTCTCGGAGCAGAAGAGGCTATTTTCCATGATACCGGGCCTCGAAAACGTTGAGTTTGCCCGCTACGGTAAGCTCCATCGAAATACCTATATCGATTCTCCCAGGTTGCTTACTAAGTTTCAGCGTCTCAGTTCCGAGCCCCGCATCTTTTTCGCCGGGCAGATTACAGGCGTAGAGGGTTATATGGAGTCTTCATTATCCGGGCTATTGGCCGGTATAAACGCCTTAAGGGTCGCTTCCGGTACGGCTCCATGTCTGGTTCCTCCGCCGGAGAGTATGAGCGGGGCGCTGATGCGCTATATATCCGGTGAAGATGCCGGCGCCGAGGGGGGCGGTAAAAGAGGTTTTCAGCCGATGAACTCTAACTTCGGCCTGCTCAGTTCGCCTGATATCAGAAATAAAAAAGAGAGAAGGGCAAAGCAGGTAGCGTTGGCCTTAGAGGCTATAGAGGGGTGGGTTAATGAAACGCTTGCATAGGGCTCTTTTTTCTGGTATTAAACCGATATGAATAAACGAAAAGAGGTGCTGCTTGAGGCGCTAAAAGGTAGTGATTCAGACCTTGTGCAACTTGCCGCTACCGCGCTCGAAAAGATAGAGGCGCGCGGGAGGCTCGACCAGTTCGCCAGAAGGCTTTCAACAGGTGAGAAGCTCGATAAACTGAGGGCTATCTATGCCATTGGCGAACTAAAGGGCCCGGATATTATCGAGCTGCTGGTCAAGACGTTAAAAGACGAGAATGAGGATGTACGCTCCGCCGCCGTACGGGCGCTTGGCGATATGAACGATACGCGTGTTTTGAAGCCGCTTTGCGGGATGCTTAAGGACGAGAGCGTAATGGTGATAAGAAATGGCGTAGAGGCGCTTGGCAAGTACAACGACCCGAGGCTTCTCGGTTCTTTAATGCAGATGTTAAAGAGCAAAGACGTAGGCGTTATCGAGATGGCGCTTCGCGCTATAAGTGTTTACGGAGATAAACGCTCCGAGGCGGCGATGTTATACTTTGCCGTTAAGGGAAATATAACGTTAAAAACGATAGCTATACGCGCGCTTGGCAGTATGGAG
>JAJRYL010000242.1 GCA_024275855.1 Deltaproteobacteria bacterium | reverse complement strand
CTGCCCTGCTCCATGTTGCCGTCGCATACACCCGTGTAGACGACGATATCGCGAAGCGCTTTCATATAGGCTATAGCCTCTTCGGACGAACGGATGTCGGGCTCGCTGACGATTTCTATTAACGGCACGCACGCCCTGTTGAGGTCGGCTAAAGAGAAAGAGTTTTCATCCGCGCCTGTGCCGTGCAGAAGTTTGCCGGCGTCCTCTTCCATGTGGATGCGTGTTATGCCTATGCGCTTGGTACCTTCGGAGGTTGTAATGTCGAGGTGCCCGTGTTCGGCCAACGGCTCAGTAAACTGCGATATCTGGTACCCCTTCGGCAGGTCGGGGTAGAAGTAATTTTTGCGCGAAAAGACCGAGCGCCTGTTGATGGTGCAGTCGAGCGCGGTGGCCGTGCGCAGGGCGAACTCAACGGCTTTTTTGTTGAGCACCGGAAGCACCCCCGGCATTCCTAAACAGACGGGGCAGACCTGCGTGTTCGGTTCCGCCCCGAACTCCGTTGAACAGCCGCAAAAGAGTTTTGTGTTTGTTGAGAGCTGAACGTGTACCTCAAGCCCTATGACGGTTTCGTAATTCATTATATTAGGACGCTCCGTTTTGGTTCTGGTTTCGCGTTGAAAATAAAAAAAGCTCCGGGTATGGTTTACGTTTCGAGCTGATATTTAAGATGTCCGGTTTATAGTTCTGGCTTCGCCTTATGCCACTGCGTGGCCTGTTCGTATGTGTAGGCGGTACGCAGCACCGTCTCTTCGTCAAGCGAGCGGCCAAGTATCTGTAGTCCTATAGGCAGGCCGTTTTCGGTTATTCCGCACGGCAGCGATATTCCCGGAATGCCCGCTAAATTGCAAGAGATTGTAAAGATGTCCGAGAGGTACATGCTCAGCGGGTCTTGCGTCTTTTCGCCGAACTTAAAGGCGGGCGAGGGAGCCGTAGGCGTGGCTATTACGTCGCACTGTTTAAAGGCGGTATTGAAGTCGTTAGATATTAAAGTACGAACCTGCGATGCTTTTTTGTAATAAGCGTCGTAGTATCCGGCGGAGAGTGAGTAGGTGCCGAGCATGATGCGCCGCTTTACCTCCGCGCCGAAACCGGCCTCGCGCGTAGCGCGGTACATATCCGTAAGGTTGCCTGTAGGGTCTACCCGTTTACCGTACTTAACGCCGTCGTAGCGGGCTAAGTTGCTCGACGCCTCGGCTGTAGCCACAAGGTAGTAAACGCTTACGGCGTACGGGGTATGCGGCAGGCTTATGTCCACTATTTCCGCACCCGCCTCTTTCAATACCTCAATGGCTTTCTTTACCGAGCTATCTACCTCAGGGTCTATTCCCTCTATAAAGTACTCTTTCGGTATGCCTACCTTAAGTCCATTTACGCCGTTTTTCAGGTTTGCCGTATAGTCGGGCACAGGAGCGTTTATAGAGGTGGAGTCGGCGGGGTCGTGACCGGCGATTATGTTTAATAGAATTGCCGCGTCCTCTACGTCTTTTGTAAGCGGGCCTGCCTGGTCG
>JAJRYL010000241.1 GCA_024275855.1 Deltaproteobacteria bacterium | reverse complement strand
CGCACTTGAGCACGCCGCAGACACTTCTGCCGTTGCGCACTTAGGCCTGAACGGCAATGCACAGGGAGTAGGAATTGCCGCGTACCACAATACCGGGTATATCTCCTACGCCGCATGGCAGCCCGAAACCGGAACTTCCGCCGGAGACGTTCTCAACTATGTACGTTTAGTCGCAACACCTTCTATAATAGACGGTTGGGATACGGCGGCAGGAGTACAGTGGTGGGGCGGAACCGCCAAACTAAACAGCGGCTCAGCCTATACAAAAAGAGACGCTTTTGCCTTTGACGCGCAGGCGCAGGGCCTTGTGGGCAACTACCCGCTCGGTGTCTACTTTCAGTATGCAAAGGCTAACAAGTCGAACACCGGCGAGACTGCCAACGCCTTTAATACAGGAACTAACGACGACAAGAGCGCTACGTCTATCGTAGCCGAACTCGGCATTATTCCGAACAAGGCTACCGTCTCTCTCGGTTACCTCTCCGGCGATACCGGATCGACCGCCAACAACAAAAAGACCTCGCTGACTGTAGGCGCTACCTACCTGCTGGCTCAAAACTTTGAGCTTCAGGCAAACTACTCAAAGCGCGGCGGCAGCTTCTACGACCTTCCCGCAAACAACGAAAACGCGGACGGCGATACGCTGACAACTTTTATGATCTTCGCCGCGTTCTAAATAACCGGCATTAAGCCGTATGCTCAAAAGTCAAAAAGGGAGAGTCCGGTAACCGGACTCTCCCTTTTTTTTGCGACTAAAAAAAGTGAACCCGGTTATTAGAAAAAGAATAAACGCTTAAAGAAAAACACCCTGAAAACTGTACCGCCCCTGCTTTAAAACAACTGGAGCAACCAACCTTTTTTCTATATGCGCATAAGAAGTTTTGCTCTCAAGGCTTGAGTCTGTGTGCTTCAGTTTACAAAAGTTTATCAGCACTCAGGCGCACCACGTCCGCAAGCCCTATATTGCAGCCACCCCGGGAAAAAAGATTCAAAGATTAACGACCACACTGCCTTTCCGTCATTCGTGGAATGGGTTATTTCAGTACAGCAACCACGGTTAGCGGTCTCTACTGCCATACCTCTCAGAAAGTAAAGATAGACCTTGCGCTCCAGATACGACGTTAAAGTATAGAGCTCCGGTTTGTTGCCTAAAGCAACACTGTATTACTTACCAGGCCTATCCGCTTACGCCGACACAGTATCCGTGCGGCACCGGCAACAAGGAAATCCGCAAGGTAACTTTTCCATTTCTCCTTGCTCATAATTACCCGCCTTTCGTAAGTATCCGCTGTTCTCCTTACTCCTGCATACGGTTTTTTAGTGCCCCCTCTAAATCCAAAAAAACATATTATGTAAAGTTATTCGTCTATGTGCCGAACTATTATGTACAAACCAATTCTACACTCTCTCTGTTTAATGTGATTTAACGATTTAATTATAACAGGGCGAAACGTCAATAAATTAGTAACTATTCTATTTTGTAAAAATAGCCGCACCAGTACGCAACCCACAAGGAGGAAGTATGAGAAAAATTATTATGGCAGTTCTAACCGTACTATTAATGGCGGCAACCCTGTACCTACCGCGAGAAGCATCGGCAGTGCCGGCGTTTGCGAGACAGACAGGCTTTGCCTGCAACACCTGCCATTATCAGCACTTTCCGTTACTCAATCAGTTTGGCCGTTCATTCAAGGCTGGTGGCTACACCATGGCTGGAGGGCCGGACCTTGTAGAGAGCGAGCTTCTCTCTATACCGGCTGAACTGCATGCAACGCTGATAACAAAGACCAAGTATACAAAAACAAACGGTAGCGACGATAGCAGCGGAACGAACAAGGGCACATTTAACTTACCGTCAGACGCATCGTTATTCCTGGCAGGACGCGTAGGCAAGCACATAGGCTTCACACTTGAAATTCAGTTAGTCGACCCGGGAGAAGCGGCATTCGACTCTTTCAAAATGCCTGTCACCGTATATGCGCTTGATGACGGTACGAACTTTCAGGTAATCCCGTATACAACCGGCGCAGCAGGCGCGGCGTACGGCTTCGAACTTCTTAACACAGGCGCGATGATGATGATGCGCCCTATGGAGAACATGATGACCGCTTCGGCGCAGTTGTTTACCGTAAACGACGGCATGAATCCCGGAGCCGCAACAGGAGTAGCTTTTGTTATTAATAATCCTAACTGGTTTGTAAACTATAGCGCATGGACGCCTGAAGCCTTAGGTGCAAGTGACGGTGCCGGCCCGTACCTCAGTTACCTTCGTGCCGCGGTTATGCCGCAGTACAAGGGCTGGGACATTGGAGCCGGTTTTCAGTGGTGGGGCGGAACGGGTAAAAACCTTACCAGAACTCCTATTAGAGAAAAAGCCGACGCCTGGGCATTGGACTTTCAGGCGCAGGGAACCGTTGGCAACAACATGCCGCTTGGCGTATACCTAACCTACGCCAATTCCGCAAAAGCCGCCACCGGCATACAAAACCTCTACAACACCAACCCTAACGACAAAAAGGCATGGTCAATACTTGCCGAACTTGGCGTTATTCCCGGCAGGGCCACTGTAATAGCCTCTTATATAGATGGCGACAACGGAAAGAACACGGCCAATAAAGACAAGGCCTTCAGCATAGGCGGCACATACCTGGTAACGCAGAACTTCGAACTACAATTGAACCAGACATTCTATAGCGGAAACAAGTACGACAACAACCCTACAAACGGAGATCAGCAGACTTTACTTATGATCTTCGCCGCGTTCTAAATAACCGGCGCTAAGCCGTATGCTTTAAAGTCGAACCTTAAAGTCGAAAAGGAGAGTCCGGTAACCGGACTCTCCTTTTTTTTACCCAAACCTATACCGGACACTAATCCTGATACACGCTTTACAAAACTATATAAACCTGATAAAAATAGAGACGCACTATACCTCAACATTCCATTCACATACAAAGTAACACTCAATTACGGAGCCACACATGCAGTTCGTACCAACGAGGCCATTACTCTTTGTCGCGGCGTTACTCTTTTTACTGACCGGTTGCGCAGGCCCGCTGGAACTTACCTACGAGCCTACGACAGTTGCGGAACCGGTACGGTTAAGCACGCCTCCGGCATCTGTATTTGTCGCCGACTTTACAGACGTCCGCAAAACCGAAACCCCTAAAACCATAGGGCTCATAACCGCCACAATCTCAGACATGAACGCAACAAAACTTGTACTCGACACTGAACCCGCTTCCACGCTACGCCTGGCCTTTATAAAAGAACTCGGCGCCTCCGGTTATACCGTGCTCGAAGGGCCTTTAAAAAAAGCCAACAACGTACAGTACGTACTAACAGGCGAGCTTAGAGAGCTGAGCCTCGATATAGGAGCGAGAGACGCAGTATCAATAGAGGCGTATATTGAGCTGAGAGAGAACAGTACCGGCTCGGTTGCGTGGTCCGGTGTGCTTCGCGAATCGGGCGACAGGTACGCTGGCGTTATGGGCAACTCACGCCGCACTATCAACAGGTATCTCTCAAACTCCATTGCCTCGCTCGTGCACTCCGCTATTGCCGCGTCCGCTCCGGCTATGTTCGGTGCCGGCCTTGCGACGCAGCCGGGTACGATCGGCTCCGGCGAAGTCGGCGGTTCGGATGTCGAGGTATCTACCTCACCCGGCATCGGCCCCGCGAAAGGCTCCGCAAGAAGCGACTCAACACTCGCAGTAGAATCCGAACCTTCCGGAGCCAAGGTCTACATCGACAACGTCTACTGGGGAACAACACCGCTTACTATAAACTTCTACCCCGGAACCTACGAATTAAAACTTAAGAAAAACGGCTATAAAGTGGAAAAAGAGAAGGTGGGGCTTAAACGCGGCAGAACAACCGAGTACAAAACAGAGCTTCTCAGGGAAAAAAGCGCCGAGTAAGCAGACATAACCGGCAAGTTTACTTTCACCCTTTTATTCGGGTTTTTAGTGCTGTTTTATCCTTGACACGTCATAGCTCTTTTAGTAATATTAAACGTCCCGATCAAACATAGACAATTAATTTAGATATAACAATAGAGTGAGTAATTAACGGAGGTAAATTCGGACATGAAGAAGATTGTGGGTCTTTCCCTATCCATTGCGGCGGTAAGCGCCATTACAGCAGCACCGGCTTTAGCAGAATCCGCAGCAGGGCACTCAACCGTAAGCGGCGCCACAGTATGGGTATTTGTCGCTATCGCCATTGCATCGGCCTTCGGTATGGCAATAGCCGCAGCCGGAACCGGCATAGCACAGGGTAACGCAGTAAGGGGTGCAGTAGAAGGTATAGCCCGTAACCCTGCCGCATCGGGAAAAATTCTCTCAACACTTCTGATCGGTCTCGCTATGATCGAGTCGCTTGCTATATACGCGCTCGTAATCGCACTTATACTGCTCTTCGCCAACCCGTTCCTCAAGTACATCGTTGGCTAAGTGCCGGGTGGGCTGAATAGCCGGACGGTATATTTGACAAGAAGTTACTGAGTACGCTTACCAATTATCTCCTGATAGCCTGTTTGCTACTAAGGTAAAGAGGTTTGCGGTTCGATCTGGTTGCCAAAGATCTGCTCAATGCACCTATACGAAGCAAGTCGAACTTATGAGACAGGATAAGAACCGATTAACGCGGTAAATTCTCTCTTAGTTGACGGGTAGCTTACAGGGTAGTTGGTCAAGGCGGAGCCGGAATCAGGACGACAATTATCTCCGGCACCAATACTCCGGCTAATTGGTAGAGTAACAGATTTAAATACAAGTACGCTCTGCATATCAAATTACTCTTGACAAGCCACACAACTCAAGGCTTATTCTAAATGATATAAAGACTAAGAGGCCGCAGCACATACGTGCTGCGGCCTCTCTATGTTTGTATATTTTATCTCTAAAAAAAGAACGAACAAGAATTTTTTCGATAAAAACGCACAACTCCAGTATTAAATAGACTGAGTCACCGTTAGTTTTTAAAAACGATTCCTGCCCCCACTACCCTTTTACTACCGCAAATTGAGAACAGATCATACAAGGAATCCTTTTTCGCAACCACAACAGCAAACAAAAAGAGTTCTGAATCTCTAAATTAAGCGTCAAGAGAGGGAACCTGACAAGCCTTAAACAAAATAAGGGCCGCTCATTTTAATGAGCGGCCCTTATATAATATATTATACTATACCTCTTTCACGCTTTTACACTGCCCCTTTACATCAATATATCATGCTCTTTTTCAAGGGCGTCTCCTCCTGTGGCGAGGTCGAACGTGGTAATTGTTACTTTTGGAAAGAGCCGCCGGAAGCAGGCTACAGAGAGGTACATGGCCGCGAAACCGGCTGCCACAAGCGAGAGCCCCATCCAGGTAGCCAACACCGGTTTATTGCCGTCGGTAAAGACCGGTACTACCATCAGGTAACGGTTAAACCAGATACCGGCAAGGATAATAATTGCCACCGCATACAGGCTCCTGTAATTAAGCTTTATCTTTCTAAAGAGCAACAGGACAAAGGGAACAATAAAGACCAGTACCAGCATAGCGGCAAAGGTCGGCTGGAACGCGCCTAACATCTGTTTAAAGATCGGTGCAGTTTTTGCCGGCAGATCGGAATACCAGATAACAATGTGCTGAGACCAGAACATGTAAATCCATGTAAGCGTGAAACCCATAAAGAACTTGCCGACCGGGTCGAGCAGACCCTCTTCGATATGTCTGCCCGGCCTCCTTTTAACGAACTTAAAGGACATAATGTATAAAAGCGGTGCGCAGGCGAAGATGTTACCCACCCAGAAGTAACCCGGAAAAATAGTAGATTCCCAGTGCCTTATTATCATCATGCCGAAGTCCCACGCCATATTGGTGTTGGCCCACACATAAAAGAACATGACGAAACCGGCAAGCACGTTGAGTCCTCCGGCGTAAGTACCGAGCCTGCCGCCCTTCTCTTCCGAGCGCGCGGCTCTAAAGTACCAGAAACTTATGAGATAGAAGAGGCCGGTGGTTACGATGTAACGCCATAAAAAGAAGTTTTTGTTGAGCCACGGGCTTACGGGCCCGTGGTCTGCGGCGTGCGGGCCTGCCCAATAGAAAAGGTGCTCTAAGCCGCCGAAGTAGATTGCGAAGAACATGACTATACTTACGGGAATGAACGAGAAGGTCAGTATCTCCCCGAGCCTGCCGAAGTAGAGCCCCCATTTCGACTTGGCAATACGCATAATACACGAGATGACGATACCTGTCTGAGATATACCTACAAAGTAGATATAGGTCGTGGCGAACATGCCCCACGTAGTGGCCGGATCCGCTGTGGTGGCCACCGTATATACAAAGGCCACTATGCCGTTTACCAGCAGTATCAGAAGTACCCAGTAGAACATCTTCCTCTTCTCTTCTTACCTAAAAGTTTATATTCTTTTATACGCTAAGAGCCGCTTTAAAAGTACAACAGGCGTTACCGATAAAACTTACACGCAAGCCTCAGACCTTTAACTGAAACGCCTCTCACTATAATAACGCTACGGCAGGCCGATAAACAATTCTGGCCGCTTTTTCTCTTGCACTCAGGACTTTAAACCTATTCGTCTACCTGCCCATATATACGCTCCGGCAGTCCGACACATAAATTTTACCGCTTACTTTGCGGGCTTAACGTCCTTTAACACGTGTTTTATGTAGTTGACTATGTGCCACCTGTCGGATTTATCTATCGAGTCGCCGTAACTCGGCATAATACCTAAGCCGCCGTTCGTTACTATATCGTAAAGCTCGCCGTCTTTTTTGTCCTGCACATACTCACTTGTTAAATCCGTCGGAGGAACATACTTCTTGCCTACAATTCCCTCTCCCTT
>JAJRYL010000240.1 GCA_024275855.1 Deltaproteobacteria bacterium | reverse complement strand
TCGAAACGCTCCCTGTCTTCGGCCAGGTCGATAGAGTCTGAGCTGGTGCCGAGTATCTTAACGCCCGCCTTCTCCAACGCGACCGAGAGCTTTAACGGGGTCTGCCCGCCAAGCTGCACTATAACGCCGTACGGTCTCTCTTTCTCAATAACCGCCATTACGTCCTCGAACGTAAGCGGCTCGAAGTAAAGCCGGTCGGATGTATCGTAGTCGGTCGATACGGTCTCAGGGTTGCAGTTTATCATGATCGACTCGAAGCCCTCTTCCTTGAGAGCGAAAGAGGCGTGAACGCAGCAGTAGTCGAACTCTATGCCCTGCCCTATCCTGTTGGGCCCGGAGCCGAGTATTACAACCTTCTTGTTGTCGGTCGGATTGGACTCACACTCAGCCTCCGGTGTGCCGCCTTTATTTATATTATAGAATGGACGTTCGTAGGTAGAGTAGAAGTACGGCGTAAAGGCCTCGAACTCAGCAGCGCAGGTATCGACCGTTTTAAAGACCGGCAGTATTGCGTGGTCTCGCGCGAAGACCCGAATATCGGCCTCGTCTTTTTTTATTATGGACGCTATCGATGCGTCTGAAAAACCGCACTCTTTCGCGCTCCTGTAAAGCTCGGGGTCGAGCCCCTCTACGCTCGACCCGACACTTTCGAGCTCCTCTTCAATAACCCTAAGTTCCTCAAGGTTGTTTAAAAACCACCTGTCTATATTGGTAAACTCGAATATCTTATCGATATCAAAACCGGCGCGAAGCGCCTCCATCAGGTACCAGAGCCGCTCGGCTCCGGGTGTTTTAAGCCGTGCCTTTAACGTGTCGAGCTGGTCAGTTGTAGGTTCGAAGCTGAGCGTTTCCCGTTTAGGATTAAGTATCTTTTCAAAACCGTAGCTTCCGACCTCAAGCGAACGGATGGCCTTTTGAAGCGACTCTTTAAATGTTCTGCCAATAGCCATAACCTCGCCGACCGACTTCATCTGCGTGGTGAGCGTAGCGTCGGTATTGGGGAACTTCTCGAAAGCGAAGCGCGGTATCTTGGTGACCACGTAATCGATTGTAGGCTCGAAAGAGGCCGGTGTCTTTTTAGTAATATCGTTTGGAAGTTCGTCGAGAGTATAACCGACCGCAAGCAGCGCTGCTATTTTAGCTATGGGAAATCCGGTTGCCTTGGAGGCGAGCGCTGAAGAGCGCGATACGCGCGGGTTCATCTCGATAACATAGACCTTGCCGTTTTCAGGATTTACCGAAAACTGAATATTGCTGCCACCGGTATCAACGCCGATCTCTCTGATAATACGCACGGCATAGTCGCGCATTAGCTGATACTCTTTATCGGTAAGGGTCTGCGCAGGTGCGACGGTAATGGAGTCTCCGGTATGCACGCCCATAGGGTCGAGGTTTTCTATTGAGCAGATTATAACGACGTTGTCGTTATGATCGCGCATCACCTCAAGCTCGTACTCTTTCCATCCTATTACGGACTCTTCAATCAAAAGCTCGTTTACGGGGCTGCACTCAAGGCCGAAGCGCACCATACTCTCGTACTCTTCGCGGTTATAGGCTATGCCGCCGCCCATTCCGCCAAGCGTAAAAGAGGGGCGGATAATCGCCGGAAAATCCATCCACTCTATTATCTCGTTGGCGGTCTCGATTGTGCGGGCCTGCGCGCTGCGAGGTACCTGAAGGCCGATCTTGTCCATAGCGATTTTAAAAAGCTCACGCTCTTCGGCCTTTTCAATCGCGGCGAGTTTAGCGCCTATCATCTCTACATTATATTTATCGAGCACGCCGGACTTGGCAAGCTCAACGCTTACGTTTAGCGCGGTCTGTCCGCCCATAGTAGGCAAAAGAGCGTCAGGTCTCTCTATCTCTATAATACGCTCGACCGTCTCGGCGGTAATCGGCTCTATGTAGGTACGGTCGGCCATGTCGGGGTCGGTCATAATGGTAGCCGGGTTCGAGTTTACGAGCACCACGATATAACCGTCTTCACGCAGCACCTTGCAGGCCTGCGTACCGGAATAATCGAACTCGCACCCCTGCCCGATAACGATCGGGCCGGAGCCGATGATAAGAATTTTTTTAATGTCTGTCCGTTTTGGCAAGGTTTTAAAATGCTCCCGATGTTCAAAATAGTTGTATGGTAGATAAACTTCTTTATGTCGCTGCTTTTTAGTAAAACTGTAAAGACTCTTTATATTCAAAAAGAACAGATGCTGAATCGAGTTCAGCATGACAGAACCATTTTGTCACCCTGAACTTGATTCAGGGTCTGGTGTTAAAACATAAACCGCTTGTATCCACACTTTAGATGCTGAAATCTTGTTTCAGCATGACAGCTTATATTAACAAAACAGAGAGTACTTATTCTCAGGCTCTAAAATTCGATACTTAAATCTTTCCATTCAGGATTAGATTCATTTACAAGGTCTACCTTCCACGCTCTGCGCCAGTTCTTCAACTGTTTCTCTCGTCTTATAGCGCTCTCAATATCATCGGTAACTTCATAAAAGACGAGCTTTGTAAGATTATACTTTTTGGTAAACCCTTCCACCAGTTTGTTTCTGTGTTCAAAGACTCTTCGTTCAAGATTATTTGTTACTCCAACATACAGAACATCGTTGGATCTGTTTGTAAGCAGATAAACATAATACTGCCTGTTGTTCATCCCGCACCTGTCACACCCTATTGTCACCCTGAACTCGATTCAGGGTCTGAGTAAAAACTTAGAAGTACCTACAACACCAAGATGCTGAATCAAGTTCAGCATGACAGAACCATTTTGTCACCCTGAACTCGATTCAGGGTCTGAGTGGTGGTTCTTTATCACTTAACGGTCTCTGGAGGAGCATTTGGTAACTTTCCTCTTCCTTGCCAACTACCCATCCAGTTACCAGTCCACCCTGGGGAATAAGTAGGCAACGACACCTTCTCAATCAAATTTTTCTTTACTTCTTCACTAAATTTGACTTCAGAGTATTCATTAACTACATTTACCGCCCACTTTCTTAGGGGCTTTTGTTCATCGTCTGGTTTCTGCGACAAAATATTTATCGCAAGCTCAACATATTTGCTCTCTATTGTCCTATCATTTATTTTATACGCATAATGGCCTGATATTAAGGCTCCAACAATTACTCCTATAATAGCAACACCCCATGATCTTTTCAAAATCCCCATAGCCCCCTCACCCCATCATCTCCACGAAACGCTTAAACAGGTACGCCGAGTCGTGCGGGCCGGGCGATGCCTCCGGGTGGTGCTGTACGCTAAAGAGCGGAAACTCCTTGTGCGTTATTCCCTCTACCGTTTTATCGTTAAGGTTTATGTGCGTAAGCTCGGCCACGCCTTTCATGGAGTCTAAATCTACGGCAAACCCATGATTCTGAGAGGTTATCTCGACTTTACTCGTGCGCAAATCCATCACCGGCTGGTTGCCTCCCCTGTGGCCGAACTTGAGCTTAAAGGTGCTGCCGCCAAGCGCGAGCGCAAGCAACTGGTGGCCGAGGCAGATTCCGAAGATCGGTTTTTTCCCGATAAGATCTTTAATAGTGTCGGAAGCGTAACCCACCGCGTCCGGGTCTCCGGGGCCGTTGGAAAGAAATATTCCGTCAGGCGCCATCTTCAGCACATCCGTTGCGCTCGTAGAGGCGGGCACGACGGTAACGTCGCAGCCGAGGGCGTGCAGGTTTCTTAAAATATTGCGCTTAATACCAAAGTCGAAGGCTACTACCTTACGCCGTCTCCTGTCGTCAACCGGACGGCTCTTTAACCGCCTGTCGTAACTGTACTCCACCGCCCACAACCCTTCGTGCCAGTCGTACTGCTCTTTGCACGTAACCTCTTTTACAAGGTCGCGCCCTACAAGGCCCGGAGATTTCGCGGCCTTATCGACCAGGGCTTTCGGGTCTGTCTCTACTGTGCTTATAATGCCCTGCATCGCACCCTTGCTTCTTATAAGGCGGGTAAGCGCTCGGGTGTCTATGCCGTAGATTCCGACAATACCGTTTTGCCTGAGGTAGTCGTCTATCGCGTTTTTACTTCTCCATGAGCTTGGGCGCGCGCACCACTCTTTCGCTATAAAACCCTCGACCCACGGTTTGATAGACTCGCTATCTTCGGGGTTGGTTCCGTAGTTGCCTATTTCCGTATAGGTCATGGTAACTATCTGGCCTTTGTAGGACGGGTCGGTCAGTATCTCCTGATAACCGGTCATAGAGGTATTAAAGACTACCTCGCCGATAACCTCACCCGCCGCCCCGAACGACCTGCCTTCAAAGACAGTGCCGTCGGCAAGCGCCAATACAGCCTTTTTTATTTTGAGTTCCATATTAGAAAAACCATTTTAAATTTACAATATCCGGTACAAACGTACTATCTCCGGTTATAATTCTGCCGATGTACGAGATCATCATAAAAAAAATTACGCCCCGGCAATAAAGACGGTCTTGCCGCCGACTATAGTACGCTCTATACGAGCTTTCATCATCTGGCCTATGTAAGGCGTATTCTTAGATTTGGAGACAATCTTGTCGGCCTCTACCCTCCACTGCGCTTCGAGGTCTATAATAGTTATATCGGCGCTCGTTCCGACCCTTAGAATACCGCAGTTCAGCCCTATAACCTCTGCCGGGCTTACGGTTAAAGCCTCTATGGCCCGCTTAAGCGTAAGCCTGCCCTCGGACACAAGGCCGTAAACGAGAGAAAAGGCTGTTTCGAGCCCGATAATTCCGTTGGCGGCGTTTGCGAATTCGACATCTTTCTCTACTACGGAGTGCGGAGCGTGGTCGGTAGCGATAGAGCCGATTGTGCCGTCTACAAGCCCTTCGATCAAGGCGTTCACATCCTCCGGGTTTCTAAGCGGAGGGTTCATCTTGGCGTCCGTATCATACCCCTCAACACGCGAGTCCGTTAAGGTAAGGTGGTGCGGCGCAACCTCCGCCGTAACACAAACGCCCCTCTGCCGTGCTTCTCTTATAAGCTCTACGCCGCCCCTTGTCGATACGTGGGCCACATGCAGCCGTGCCCCTGTAAGTTCGGCAAGCATAATGTCGCGCGATATCATAGAGTCTTCCGCGGCGTTGGGGATTCCGGGCAGACCCAGACGTGTGGCTACCGCGCCTTAGTTCATAACACCGTCACGAACAAGCCCCGGCTCCTCGGCGTGCGTTATTACTACGGCCCCGACTCCGTTTGCGTACTCAAGAGCGCGGCGCATCAGCCCCGCGTCTTCCACCGGTTTACCGTCGTCTGAAAAAGCCACGCAGCCACACTCTTTAAGCTCTCCCATCTCGGTTAAGGTCTTGCCCTTCAACCCCATACTGACCGCGCCTACAGGGTAGACGTGAATCGGCGCTTCGCTTGCCGCCTTCAAAATATA
>JAJRYL010000239.1 GCA_024275855.1 Deltaproteobacteria bacterium | reverse complement strand
GGTATTCAAGAGACGACCTACAAGCCCCGCCGCCTCTGCCACCAGTTTCTGTTTCACACCTGTCGGTTCGGAATCGAAATCAGAAAAGAGAGTTTGCAGCTTGTCGAGCATAGATAAAATATCGGTACCGAAACTTCCGTCAGAGTTCGACACAAGCTCAAGAGCCTCTTTTTTTAAGGCCGCTATAAGAGCCTCCATACCTTTTAGTTTATCGACCCCGGCATAAGAGTCCCTTGAAGCGAAGCTTACAGGTTTCTTTATCGCTTCTATTAAAGCCGCTCTTCTTTCGGGGTAGGTAGCCATAAATATAATAAAGTTTTAAGTGGTTTTGAAAAAGAGAGAGAAGAAGAAAGTATCGATATAAAAAGAGCCGCTGAAATAAAAGAGCAGGCTGTTACATCTCTACACGCGTAATGACCCCGTGCAGCTTGTTAGCCGGAAGTTTATAGAACTGTATGAAGTTGGGAGTAACCTTCTTGATGAAAGAGAAGAACTTCCAGACGATATTTCCGGAGGCTACCTCGTCGTGGCCGTAGAAAATCGTCTTCTCTTTTATGCCGGCCTCTTTTAAAATCTGCTCGACATCGAAGAGTTCGAGGTAACCGGCGGTTATCTCGAAAGAACGGAGCCCGTCGGCAAGGTCTTCTTTAAAATCGCTCGAAAAACCGAACGGCTCGTCGAGTGTTTTAATGGTTATTAAAATATTCTCTTCATAAATAATAGAGTTTTTAAACATCGTATGCACGATATAAGGGGCAATGGTGGTAGCCTCTTTAGTAAAGAAGAGCGCTGTACCGCCTATCATAGGTATCTTGCCGTAGAGCTGTTTATACGAAAAAAGAAAGGTGTCGAGCTTAAGCGGCCTCAATGTCCTGTTCAGTCTTTTCTGCCCCTGCGTATAGACTATGATTACGCTAAACGGTATTAACGCGAGCAGTATTGACCAGTAGCCGCCATGCGGTATCTTGAACATATTAGAGGCGAAGTACGTAATGTCGAGCAGCGTGATAAAGACGGCCACCCCGCTCTTTATAAACTCTTTTCTTATATAAAAGAGCCACATCATCAAGATACCGGTTATGGACATGCTGCCGGTAACCGCGAGGCCGTACGCCGCGGCAAGGTTGTGAGACTCCCGGAAGTGGTTGATAACAAAGAGCACGAAGATAAGAAGAAAGTAATTTACGAAACCGATATATATCTGGCTCCTCATCTCTGCGCTCTTGTAATCCACCTTGAACATGGGAAGAATACGGGTTGTGATAGCCTGATAGACGATAGAGAACATGCCCGATATCATAGCCTGCGAGGCGATAATGGTGGCCGCTATAGAGAGCAGCAGAAAAGGGATATAGAGTATTCCGGCCTGCGAAAGCACCATTTCAAAAAGAACGTAACGGGCGTCAGGGTGCTGCATAAGGTAGACGCCCTGCCCCATGTAGTTGAGTATAAGCACAACGAAAACAAAGTGCCACGCCTTTACAATCGGCATTCTTCCAAGGTGGCCCATATCGGCGTAAAGCGCCTCTCCTCCGGTCGCGCACAGTATTACTTCGGAGAGAACGAAAAAACCGGCAAGGCCATGCGTGCCCATAAACTTTATAGCGTAGTATGGATTGATCGCCTTAAAGACGAAAGGGTGCTCTACAATAGAGACTATGCCTGAGATGGCGAGAGCGGAGAACCACAGAACCATAAGCGGGCCGAAGGCCTTGGCGACATGCTCCGTTCCTTTTCTCTGAACGCTAAAGAGTATAATAGCTATTAAACTCGCGAGCGCGACAAGGTAGCTCTGGTCAAGTTTTTCAAAACCCGGAATGAGCAAAATACCCTCAACGGCGCTGAGTATGCTGATAGCGGGCGTAATAATTCCGTCACCGATAAGAAGCGATACGCCTATAAAGGCGAGCAGGGAGACTATGGCTATCTGACGGCTCGATTTGAGATACGGGAGAAGAAGTTCGCGCAGAACGATTTCGCCGCCCTCGCCTTTGCGGCTGAGGCTTGTGGCAAGCCACGCGTACTCAACCGTAACAAGCAGCAGCAACGTCCAGAAGATAAGGGAAAGAACGCCAATTACGTTGGAAGGGGTAGGGTCGAGATAAAGAAAAATTACGGCAAGGGTGTAGATAGGACTGGTTCCGATATCTCCAAAGACGATACCGAGCGATTTGATAATCATCTTCATTAGAGAATAGAACCCTTTTTGACCGGTTCAGCCGAGTACTCCTGAACCGGTTTTACATCGAGCGCGGCCCCGGCAATAGCCTTAATACCGAGCACCATTGCCCGCGCTCCGGCAATGGTCGTAAAGTACGGCACGCCAAGGTCTATTGAACTTCTTCTTATAGAGTACGAATCGGCAACCGACTTTGCGCCGAACGACGTATTTATAACCATCTCTACCTCAAGGCTCTTGATCTTATCTACAATATGCGGCCTGCCCTCGTTCACCTTATTGACAAACTCGGCCTTGATACCGTTGTCGTTCAACAGGCGTTCGGTGCCGCTTGTGGCTATAATCGAAAAACCGAGGTCGCTTAAATCCCCGGCTATCGAGATTACAGCCTCTTTATCTTCATCCCTTACGCTCACGAAGACGGTGCCGCCGAGCGGCAGCCTGTTACCGGCGGAAATCTGCGCCTTGGCAAAGGCGCTGCCAAAGTCGTTGGCTATGCCCATTACCTCTCCTGTCGATTTCATCTCCGGGCCTAAAATTATATCAACACCCGGAAACTTAATAAAGGGAAAAACCGCCTCTTTAACCGATACATGTTCCGGCACAATTTCTTCCGTTACGCCAAGCTCCGTCAAGGTTCTACCGACCGCGAGTTTCGTGGCGAGCTTTGCAAGCGGTACGCCGATTGCCTTCGAAACGAACGGAACCGTACGCGACGCGCGCGGGTTTACCTCTATTATATAGACGGTAGAATCTTTAACCGCGTACTGCACGTTCATCAACCCTATAACCTTAAGCTCTTTCGCGAGCAGTATCGTCTGGCGGCGTATCTCGCTCATGACCGCCGCGCTTAACGAGTACGGCGGTAAAGAACAGGCCGAGTCTCCTGAGTGAACTCCCGCCTCTTCTATATGCTCCATAATAGCGCCGATTACGGCGACCGAACCGTCGCTTATGCAATCGACATCTACCTCTACGGCCCCTTCTAAAAAACGGTCTACCAGCACCGGATGTTCGGGCGACGCCTCTACTGCGTGCTGCATGTAGTTGTGCAGGCTCGCCTCGTCGTAAACCGTCTGCATGGCACGGCCTCCAAGCACGTAGGACGGGCGCACCATAACCGGGTAACCGATTTCAGCCGCTATAGCCACTGCCTCTCCTGTTGAACGGGCAAGGCCGCTCTCCGGTTTTTTTAAAGAGAGCCTGACGAGAAGATCATCGAAACGCTCCCTGTCTTCGGCCAGGTCGATAGAGTCTGAGCTGGTGCCGAGTATCTTAACGCCCGCCTTCTCCAACGCGACCGAGAGCTTTAACGGGGTCTGCCCGCCAAGCTGCACTATAACGCCGTACGGTCTCTCT
>JAJRYL010000238.1 GCA_024275855.1 Deltaproteobacteria bacterium | reverse complement strand
GCGTGGATTATCTTAGCCCTCTTCTCCCTCTCGGCTTCGGCCTGCTTGGCCATCGCCCTCTTCATCTCTTCGGGCAGGTCAATGCCCTTTACCTCGACTATGCCGACCTTTATACCCCAGGGGTTGGTCTGGCGGTCGAGTATCTCCTGAATATGTTTATTTATCTTTTCTCTTTCGATCAGCAGTTCGTCAAGCTCGGCTTGGCCGCAGACGCTTCTTAGTGTTGTCTGGGCGAGCTGGCTCGTCGCGTAGAGGTAGTCCTCAATAGCGATTACCGACTTGTCCGGCGCGACTACTCTGAAATAGATAACGGCGTTAATGCTTACTGAAACGTTGTCCCTGGTTATGACCTCCTGCGGGGGTACGTCCATAGCAACGGTTCTGAGGCTGGTTCTTACCATCTTCTGCACGACAGGAATGAGGATAATAAGCCCGGGGCCCTTTACCGACTGGTACTTGCCGAGAAAGAAGACCACGCCCCGCTCGTACTCCTTCAAGATCTTTATAGCCGAAAAGAGGAACATCAGAATTAAGACTATTAGGACTATTAGGCCCGAACTGATACCAAACTGCATTGGACACCTCCTTAGGTTATAAGAAAAACCGATAAATGACCCGGTAGACAGGCAAACTATACTTTTTCGACCTTCAGCTTGAGACCCTTTACCTCGACGACCCGTACGCGTTCACCCTCTGTTATACCCTCGGCGCTTTGGGCATTCCAATACTCGCCGTTTATAAAGACCTTGCCGACTGAGCCCGTGTAGATCTCTTCGACCACTGTGCCGGTCTCTCCGACAAAACCTTCGATACCGCTAACAGGCCTCCTGCGGTAAATACGCAGGGCAAAGTATCCGGTGCCGAGTATAAAGGCCGACATAAAGAGCACGGTTGGCAGCACAACCCAAATGGATAGCCTCACGAACTGGCCCGGTGTATCGAAGAGCATCAGCGAGCCGATTACCAGAGAGACCAGGCCCGCAACAGTTAAAAGCCCGTAGCTGACCACACCGATTTCAATAATGAAAAAAATGATGGCCAGCCCTATGAGCAGAAGTCCGGCGTAGTTGATTGAAAGGGTCTGGAAAGCATAGAAGGAGAGCACTAAAGAGATGGCGCCGACTACGCCCGGAAAGATAGCCCCCGGGCTGGAGAGCTCGAAGTAGATACCGACGAGACCTATCATCATAAGTATGTAGGCGATATTCGGATTGGATATAACATTGAGGAGCCTGAGCCTCATATCCATCGTTACATCGAAGATCTCAGCGCCTTTTGTCCTAATGCTTCGTTCCCCGGACGGTAGCAGTACACGCATTCCATCGAGCTTTTCGAGCAGCTCTGCCCTGCTGCCGGCTACAAGGTCTACAACCTTTAGCCTTAGCGCCTCTTCAGCGGTTATATTTACGCTCTCTCTAACCGCCTTTTCCGCCCACCTGGTATTTCTTCCGCGCTTTGCCGCAATCCCCATTAAATAGGCGGCGGCATCGTTTTCAACTTTTCTTAGCATTGTTTCGTCCATCTCCGCCTTGCCAATGGCAACCGGGTGGGCCGAACCGATATTGGTGCCGGGGGCCATGGCCGCAACATTGGCGGCATAGGTGATGAAAACTCCGGCGGAAGCCGCGCGCGAACCCGAAGGGGCCACGTAGACGATAACGGGGAGTTCCGAGGCGAGCACAGCCTTAACGATTTTGCGCATAGATTGGTCGAG
>JAJRYL010000237.1 GCA_024275855.1 Deltaproteobacteria bacterium | reverse complement strand
GCCGGTAGAGACTACAATATCTACGCCAAAGTCTCCGGCAACAAGCCGCTCTACCATAACAGCCTCCATGCCCCTGAAACGGGCCTCACCGGCTTCTTCGAATATTTCGGCGATGCTCCTGCCCGATACCTTCTCGATAATGGTATCGAGGTCAACATACTTGCATCCGAGTTTCGAGGCGAGCAACCGGCCTACGCTCGACTTACCAGTACCCATAAAACCTGTTAAGACTACATTACCCATCTGTTAAATCCCAAATATTTTAGAATAAACCGAACTACTGCAAGGTGCGTTCTGCACGGTAATAATCTATACAAAACATATAGCCAAAAGGTAGAGCGCAACCTGTCGAATATTGCCCACCGCAGGGTGCTTTCAGCACAGGAATAATCTATACAAAACATATAGCCAAACGGTAGAGCGCAACCTGTCGAATATTGCCCACCGCAGGTGCTTTCAGCACGGTAATAATTACACCAACGGATTGGTGCTCTCGCAAATTTTGCCCACCGCAGGTGTTAGAACCCGGCGACCTGCTTAAGATATCCTTTGTAATTTCGCTCTATCTCTTTAACGGAGTCGCCGCCGAACTTACCTAAAAAAGCGGAGGCAAGCTCAAGGGCGACCACCGCCTCTCCAACCACAGCGGCAGCCGGCACGGCACAGGCGTCCGACCTCTCCACACTCGCCTCAAAGGTACGTTTAGACCTTATATCGACCGAGCGCAGCGGTTTATAGAGCGTTGGAATAGGTTTCATTACGGCGCTTAAGCGTATGGTCTCTCCGTTGGACATACCGCCCTCTATACCTCCGGCGTTGTTCGTCTTTCTATAAAAACGAGGAGACTGCGGCCAGTAGCCTTCGGGCTTGCCTGCGGCTTTTCTCGAATAGTAGATTTCGTCGTGCACCTTTGACCCCGGCAGCGCTCCGCACTCGAAACCTATACCGACCTCTACGCCCTTTATAGCCTGCACAGAAGCGAGCGCGTAGACAAGGCGGGCGTTGAGCTTGCGGTCCCACTGCACATGGCTGCCGAGCCCGGGCGGAACCCCTGTGGCCGCTACGTTAAAGACGCCGCCTATTGAATCTCCGGCGGCCTTGGCGTCGCGTATGCGTTTTTTCATCTTTTCAGTGGCGCTCTTACCCGGACACCTTGTAACCGAACCCTCGGCGAGTTCAAAGAGTTGCTTAGGAGCGAGACCAAAGGGAGCAGACCACTTGATGCCCCCGACCTCTACAACCCAACTATAAACCTTTATACCGAACTCTTCCAACAGCCGTTTCGCTACGGCTCCGGCGGCAACACGCGCCGCTGTCTCTCTGGCGCTTGAGCGTTCTAAAATATTGCGCAGATCGGTTGTAGCGTACTTTAACGCGCCTGAAAGATCCGCGTGTCCGGGACGCGGGCGCGTTACCGGTTTTGCGCGCGGCCCCTTTGAGGCGGCCTCGGCATCCATAGCCTCTGACCAGTTCTCCCAGTCCCTGTTGCTTACCTGCAGGGTTATCGGAGAGCCGAGCGTTACAGAGCCTCTTAAACCGGAGAGCACCTCCACGCGGTCCTTCTCTATCTTCATTCTGCCGCCGCGGCCATAACCGCCCTGCCGCCGCTCAAGATCGGTATCGATAAAAGCCGCGGAAAGAGACAACCCCGACGGCATACCCTCTACCACGGCAATACCGGCCTTGCCGTGCGACTCTCCTGATGTCATATATCTAAGCAACTCTTCACCCCTTCGGTTTAAAGACGTTTTATTATTAAGAGCACAACACCGGACACCCCTTGCGGGGGCAACAAAAAGACTCTTTTTCCGGCCCTGAACAGACTCACTATATCTCAATAAACAGGCTTAAACAATAAAAAAAGGGGTTTTAATGGTCATTTATAGCGTTTTCACGCTCTCAGGCATCCGCACTTCCGGGTATAAGTTATTTATAATTTAAAACTCTCAAATGAGTCCTTTATACTGTTTCGCGCCCTACGCCGTCAGCACAACCGGGTATAAGATTTACAATGAACCCGTCCGGGCAGAAGCCGGGGCTATCTTTGTTTATAAGGCTTCGGCCTTAACTATTACAGAAACTGCTCCGAGCCTGACAAGTTCCCGTGCTTTTAACGGTTAAATAAAAGAGTGCCGGCTAAAGGCCAACGGGGCAGTTAACTTTATAGGCGGAAAAAAGATGAGTAAATAGTTAGGGAGTGAGTATGGTTATAGTGGATAAGTGAGAAAAAAAAGACCCTCTTTAATAAGAGAGCGAACCGGATTTTCTATGGAAGGACTCTTTTCCGGAGGGTAGAATGGCTCGACCCTCCGGAAAAAAGGTTATCTATTGCCTGCGTTTTGATGATGAGAACCATCAGAGAATTGTCCGGCATTCGATTGCTGCCCGGCGGGTTGATCGTTACGAGACACAAGTTTTAACTCTGGCGCTGAACCAAAACCGTTATTTACCTTAAAGCTTGCCACAAGGTCCTTTAGCTCGGTGGCAAGACGCGCCGTCTCTCCTGTGGCGGATGTTACCTCGCCTATGGCCTCCACATTACTCTTTGAAACGTCTGAGATAGAGTCCATGCTTCTTGATATTTCATCAGCTGTCGCGCTCTGCTCTTCCGTAGCGGTCGCTATCTGATTTACCATGTCGGTTACGCTCTGTACCCCGTCTACTATCTTGGCAAGCGCCTCGCCGGTTTCATTTGCGAGCCTTACGCCGTTATCCACCTTCTTTATTCCGTCCCCCATTGCCTCGACCGCGGTATTGGTCTCGGTCTGAATAGAGCTGATCATGGCGCTTATCTCTTTGGTGGCGGTTGTAGTACGCTCCGCGAGTTTCCTTACCTCGTCGGCCACGACGGCGAAACCGCGTCCCTGCTCCCCGGCGCGCGCCGCCTCTATGGCCGCGTTAAGGGCAAGCAGGTTGGTCTGGTCGGCAATATCGTTTATAACCGAGATAATAGAACCGATCTCTTCAGAACTCTCTCCGAGTTTGCCTATCGTCTCCGCGGTAGAGGTTGTTGATTCGGAGACCTCCTGCATGGCGTTTATCGCCTCGCGCACTATGTTGCCTCCGTCCGACGCGGTCTCCTGCGCGATACGGGCCGACTCCGAGACCTGCTGAGAGTTTTTAGCCACCTCGATTACGGTAGCGCTCATCTCTTCCATAGCTGTCGCAACCTGCGCCGTCTGCGCGCTCTGACTATCTGTGCCGCTCTTTATTTCACTGGCAGAAGCGCTCAACTGCTCGGAAGAGGACGCCAGCAGATTGGACGACTCGGTAATGCGGCCAAGCACGTTGGACATGCTGTCCGCCATATCGTCTACGGAACTACCGAGCGCCGATACTTCGTCTTTTATCTCACGCCCGAAGAAACTTATCTTAACTCCGCTTCTGTCGGTAAGGTCTCCGTGAGCAAACTTCTCTACGGTCTCTTTAATTCTGACAATAGGACGGATAATCATCGTATTGGCGCTCCACATAAAGAAGGCAGCTACTATTGCGGAGACTATTACCGAGAACGCTATAAGTTTAACTCCACCCATCGCTTCATGTTTTGCCTGAGAGCTTATATGTTTTGTAAAGTCGTTGGCTGCCGCTACAACTTCTGGAGTATGCTCGTTTATGATCTTATTTAAATTGGCATGAAAAGCCTCGTTAAAGCTTATAGTCTTCCATACATCGGCCTTTCTCAATTCCCATGTTTTGGCAATCGACTCCAGAGCGTCACTCATCGCCTTACCGGCAGCGCCCTTTACGTTGGCGGTAACAATGGCGCCAAACTTACTCATGCTGCCATCAAAACCGGCTATTGTCTTTTCTATCTCAATCTTTATTTTCGGCTTATCCGCCGAGGCGAGTATATACCGCTCCATAAGGTAGCTTAACTTGACCGTTCTCATTCTCTGAAACCCGGTTTCGTCTATCAACGCGATTATTGCAGGGTTTTTACTCTTTTTTTCAGCGGCTATAAGCGTATTTAATTTACCTACGAGCGGGA
Organism: Deltaproteobacteria bacterium; assembly: GCA_024275855.1. GTDB lineage: Bacteria > Desulfobacterota > GWC2-55-46 > GWC2-55-46 > JADFVP01 > JADFVP01. The sequence continues at coordinate 779 of JAJRYL010000237.1, read as the reverse complement.
AGGTAGAGGCCTCGACCTTATGCTTCATTCTGCGCATATTGTCGCCATTTACCATTGTCTCGTCAAGGGTGCCGCGCATAGCCACCCACTTGCTCTCAACAACCTTCAATTTTCCGGATGTCTCTTTACTGTTTAGAGCGGCTATTGTATCTGTACCGTTTCTGAAGTTATCTATTACTCCCTGGTACTCACCTTTGCGTTTCTGGAAAAGGGACTCAAGCTCCTCGTTTCCGCTCATTAAATGCCTGTTCAATATATCCGTAATCTCTACGGCTCTCATTCTAAGTCCACCGGCAGTATCTATCTGCGCATACTTGTCTGTCATGCCGCCGACGAGAACAAAGACTATCGGAACCTGAATTACAAAGAGTAATAAAAGGAACAGGTAGCTACCTATAAACCTGGTTTTGACCGATTGTAAATTCATTGCAACACCCTCCTTGAATTATGACAACATCCGTTTTCCATCTCTTAGCAGGCATAGATGCCATAAAGCGGTATTTAGAGAACAGCCCTATCGAGACTCGAAGCCTTTTACGGGCCCTGGTTATATATAAAAAAAGCAGAATTCGTTTGTGGGTTACCATCCGTAGAGCGTTCTCCCGTACTCCATTCCAGAGACCGCCCTCGTTTATTCGGTACTCCGACACGACTAACGACACATTGCGTATATCGCTTTCGTAAACTGGTGCGCTTATATATATTTTCGGTAAGTATGCGAAAAGACTGAATGGTTCCATAGGTGTATTTTAACACTGTCTTAAAGACTACGTAAGAGG
>JAJRYL010000236.1 GCA_024275855.1 Deltaproteobacteria bacterium | reverse complement strand
TTTATTTTTTTCTCTATAGGGGCATACTGGCTATACTCTTTAGAGCTTGTCAGTAAGTCTGTGAGGGGAGTATGACTTTCGTCTGTAAACCTTGATTAATGGCGATAAAGACCCGACAGAACTGTATATATGAGCCGCAACAGAGAGAAATACTCAATTTGACATAATATCCATTATGCGACACATTCAATATAAACTGTTCTCGGCATGAGAATAGAGGAAGGTAGATGACGCGGTTGACGCAAGTCAAATTGTTTATCGGATTCTAAAGGGTATACTTACCTTGAAGGAGTTTTTTAATACTCTGTCCGGCTGTTTACAAAAGAGAAAGAGGGCGGGTCTTAAAATTCGATAGCGAGGCGTGTTGTAGCGAGGGTTCTTTGAACGCTCGATGAATCGTACTCGCCATGAAGCAGTTCAAATGCTATTGCTACATTTTCGTAGATTCCATAAGCGACAGCGACGCCGTACTGCCTTTCGGGCCAGTCGAAAAAGTCGGAACTGCCTTCGAGTCTAAGAGCTATTTGTGTTCCGGCATTGTAGTTGTATGATAACTCAAGGTTATAGGCGCACGGTTTGTCGCCGGACCCGTCGGAGTTCGCGTCGAGATCAGCGGCATTATAGCTGTTTGCGGCTGTAATGTATTCAGCCTCGAAAGCATATTTTTTAAACTCATAAGAGATATACGCGCCCTGTCCGGCAACCGTCTTCGTTCTTGCCGGTACAAGGGTCTCCATATTCGACGTTTCTGCAAAATCGGAGATATAGTATGCCCCGACCATAAGCCCTTCTGCCGGAGTGATTTTTACAGAGGCGAAATAGTCGTCTATCTTGTTTGCGTCCCCTGTCTTTTCCCGCGCCCCGTTGAAGAGCCCGAATGAAAACTCGAAAGCAGACCCCTGCCCTGAATACGTAACCATAAGAGCGGACTCGGTAGTCTCGCCAAGCTCAAGTGTAATCGGGTCTGATATAAAATGGCTGTGGTACGCGCCGATAGGAAGATAGAAAAGCCCGGCTTTAAGGCTGTAATTTGAAGTTAAAGTAATGGTAATCAAACCTTCGTCAACGCTCAAAGGAGTCGAGTCCTCTTCAAACAGCAGCACAATATTGCCGGAGACGTGTTTGTTTATTTCAGCACCGAAACCGAGCAAAGCGGTAGCAAGCACAATGTCAGAGGTATCTCCAAGCTTATCGTTACTGTCAAAAGAGGCCTCAACCTCTATAATTCCACCAAAATTGATCTTATCGGTAATCTGGCCCTTTAGTCCCGCCCTCTTCTTCTCTCCTAAAGAGTGATAGAGCTCCGCCTGATTCTTCTCAACCTTATCGAGTTTCTTCTTCAACATCTTCAGATACTCGTTATTTACCAACTGAAGGTAATTACGGTTTAACATAGCCACGTATTCAGCTTCGGTTGAGGCTGCCGAGACGTTCGCGGGAAAAAACGTTATAGATGAGCCGAGCACAAGAACTAACAGTGTGGAGCAAAGAAAGTTGAAGAATTTTAACCTCACAAATAACCTCCGGAATAAATGAATTAGCTAAGTAGGCCCTGTAGTTAACTTATTTATATATTCTTTTCGCAGGTTTTCAATTTTTCTTAAGTTTTTAAAATTCTTGTCAAATATTTAACAAAAAAATACCCTGCTAAACGCAACTTGGTAGCGTTTAGCAGGGTATAGAAAGACCTAATTAGTTTTAAAGAAAATCGAGCGTCTATTAATTCCGTCTGAAATCTTATTCGGCAGAGGGTGTTACAGGGTTTGAACCCGACCCGGTTGAACCTGTAACCTCAACATTATCGGCCTCTTGTTTGACGCTAAAGAGCGGGTCAGGCAAAGGAGTGCTCGCCGAAGAGGGCGGCAGCAGCGGCAGCTTTATAATCAACCGTGTAGCAGTAAGAGAACCGAGAAACTTGATAATGAGGTCGGTCTCTTCATCGGTTAATTCAACTCCAAGCTGTACGGCGCCCATTATCTTAACGGCCTCGGAAAGGTTCCAGACGCTGCCGTCGTGAAAGTACGGATAAGTGCGCTTTACGTTTCTAAGCGACGGTACCCTAAAGACCTTTTTATCCGATTCATTACCGGTAACGTTAAACCTTCCCTCATCCGTGCCGTACTCGAAATGCTGGAAAGAGCCGCCGCCGACCCCTACCCCGTTGTGGCACTGAACACAGCCCTTTGACACAAAAATTTCAAGCCCTTTTATTTCGTCCTGCCTCAGTCCTCCTCTGGCACCTACCAGGAAGCGGTCAAACCGGGACGGGGTTAAAAGCGTACGCTCAAATGCCGCGATAGCCTTGGTTATGTTTACAAAACTTACCGGCTCTTTTTCATTTTTATACGCCTTTTTAAAGAGTTTTACATATTCGGGAATCGAATTTATGGTCTTTACGGCCAACTCTTCTGTAGAGGCCATCTCTACAGGATTTAAGATAGGCCCCCCGGCCTGCTCCTCTACATCAGCCGCCCTTCCGTCCCAGAACTGCGTACCGAGCACAGCGGCGTTGAATACTGTAGGAGCGTTTCTGCCGCCTAACTGCCAGCCGTGGCCAATGGAAGTCGGCAGGTTGTCAACGCCTCCCGTAGAGAGGCCGTGGCACGTATTGCAACTGATAGCGCCGCTTCTTGAGAGCCTGGGGTCGAAAAAGAGCATCTTGCCGAGCCTGATCTTTGCCGTATTGAGCGGATTGGTTAAACTGTCGACCCGTCTCGGCAGGGGCTCAAAGTAGTCCGAGTACTTACCTGCGGTTGCCGAGTACGCGGAGCTTAAAGGTATAAGAGTAAGTAAAAACGCAAAAACAAGAATAGAGCGAAACATTCGACCTCCGTGCGGGTAGTTTTTAAGTATTGAATTTAAACGTTCTTTAAAGATTGTATAGAGTATAACATACTTTAAATCAAGCGCATACAGCAAAGCCGGAACCGGTATCCGCTCAGGTACCAGATATTGCCCTGCGCAGCAGGTCGGGTTAGCGAAGCGTAACCCGGCAATAAGCGTGTCACCCTGAACTTGATTCAGGGTCTCGGTTGGCAGGTACGCAGGTCCTGGTTCAAATACGAGATGCTGAATCGAGTTCAGCATGACAGTTACGCGATTGTTTTAGTTACTACAGGTATAGCGAAATATAAGATATTGCTACCGCATATTCTTCACTACAGACGTATTGCTCGCCGCAGGCGGTGTTTATTAAGGATGAAGCGCCTTGTATCGCGGGTCGAGTCCGCGGATATACTCTTTTAACCTGGCGGCAAAAACGCTCTCTGTCTTTAACTCGTCGTACTCGACCGCTGTGGTGTAGCGCTGAAGCCGCAATACGTCCCCGTCTGCGTATTCAGGCAAGACCCCGGAGAAACAGAACCCGAGCGACTCAATATCAGTGGCGGCAAGCGGGGTATTGGGGTCTTTCAGCATCAAATCGACATATATGGCATTTATGCACTGGTTCTCAAGCTCTACCCTTTTTGCCTTTATCCGCTCGCACAGGTCTTGCCCCGCAGACTCAACCGTAATAGTAGCGGTAAGGTGGCTCGGTTTAATCGCAAGCTTAATAGAAGACTGTTGCGCAAGGGGTTTTAAACCCTCGGGCGCAAAGGTCAAAACAGAACGGTTTGCGCCGAGCTCTTTGTAAATATCGGTTATTATAGCCTTGTGAGACTCCGGCACATAGACCGTAACCGGAGAAGTATCGAGAGTAAGGAACTTAAAAGAGGTGATTACATGGCCGGACCCCCTTAAGCCCTTCTCTTTCATCGTATTGATAGCAGCCGGTGGAAAACGCCCAAGCTGTATGGCGGTTTCGTGAAAACCGAACTTGAGGTTGGTCTTCTGGCTCAGCCTGTGCATGCTGTAGGCATTGCCGTAGAGCACGGTAAAAGAATTTTTTGTAGCGTAATCTATCAAAAACTTCAACATGGCTTTCATTATACCTCGCCCCCTGTACTCGGGAACGACTACCGCAACGCCAATTTCAGCTACCTTGCCGTTTTCAGCGGGCAGAAGCGCAAAGTGGGCTATAACCTCTAAAAGACCTCCACCCTTTTCCACGGTCGCGACGGCGGAAATCATATTAATATTCTGATTCATCCGCCTTATCCGCTCCGGGAAATAAAGGTCCTCTTTAAGGTAGCTGTACCTGTAGGCCATATAGATACAGCGCGACACCTCCCCCGCCTCTTCCGGCCTCATAAGGTGAATGTCGTACTTTACCTTACCCGGCGGAAGGTCGCAGCTTTTGTACTCAGCAAGTTCAACACCGGGGTAAAGGTCTACGATGTGAGACCCGGCGGTATACTTGCACATAATAAGCTTTTTACCGAGCTTACCGCGGTTTATAAAGACCATTCTGTTTACGTTGTTCTTTATGGCGTGAAGGCCGGGTGAGTCGGCCTTGCTCGGCTCTTTGTCGATAGTAAAGGGCAGCCCCATCTCTTCTATAACTACCTTTATCCCTCCTACGAGAGACTCGAAACGGACCGTATACGACTCTTCGTCGTCCGGGTCGAAGGCGTGGGTAACCACGTTTTCGCACGCTTCTTTTATAGCCAACAGAAGCTCCAAGACCTCTTTTTCGTTAAGACCTGCGCTTTTGGCTATGAAACCGGCGTAACAGAGCACCCCTTCTATATAAGCAGGATCGTTAGGCACGGTTAAGGCTGAACTGTTTCTGAACATTTTCATATTGAACTCATTTAAGGTGTCTTATATTTTACCACATTGTATTAGCATTACTACAATAGGATGAATACTTTCCTTCATTAAGCTCTTTTTTTATGCTATCTTGTCTGCTACTGACAACACCGTAATCAAGAGCGGTTAATAACCTTTTTAACAGAACAAGCAGAGGAAGAGATGAGCGAAGAGCCGAAAGTACCTGCCGAGGTTGCGAACCCGGACAAAAAAGCGGGTAACGCCTCAGGAGAGAGCCCAACAGAACCTGTTAAGATGCGTAAAACAAAACGCACAAAGGCGTGTTTTAATTGCGGTAAACCTGTGGCTCCCGAAGATCGGGCTTGTCCGCACTGCAAAGCGACGGGGGCTACCAGCAAAGTTAATACA
>JAJRYL010000235.1 GCA_024275855.1 Deltaproteobacteria bacterium | reverse complement strand
TCGACGGCCACGCCGATTATAGAGACAAAATCCTTTTTGCCCGCGCTACCTATAAAACTGTACTTCTTTGCCTTGACATCGTATATGTGCAGGCGCTTCAAGGCGGTGTCGGCAACTATAATCCTGCCTTTAGAGTCAACCGTAAGGCCGTACGGCTTTATAATATTATTAACCTTGGCGCCAAAGAGCACGTCTACAAGCCTCTTGAAAAAACCGGTACCAGCGCCTATATCTTTCGGTGTGGCAATGCTTTTGAAGTAACTTATACGCGGAGGCGCCGGGGGCGAAGGCCAGATAAGCGCCTTTTGCGAACTGAGGTCTTCTGTTTCAGCTCCGCCGCCCGTAGAAGTAGAACACGATGAGAGCGTAAGCCCGAGAGCCACAAGCAGCAAAATAGAGAAGAGGCCGCTTAAAAAACGCAACCGCGCCGGAAGACCGGAAACAGTATATTCACTCCTCTTCAACACTTTTTCACCCATAACATTCAACCCGCCGCTCTCCACCTGCCAAGCGTAAATTAATGAAAGAAGACTAAAACAGACCTTTTATATACAACTTATATGCAACATTCAACCCGCCGCTCTCCACCTGCCAAGCGTAAATTAATAAAAGAAGACTAAAACAGACCTTTTATATGCAACTTATATGCAACATTCAACCCGCCGCTCTCCACCTGCCAAGCGCACTGTCCGGCGGGGCTGGCCAACAGCTACTTTCTGTGGCAGTACTGGCAAATCTCAAGCCCTTCGGAACGAAGCCTGCGCTCCGAGTCGGCGCCCCAGTCGCCCCTGCCCTTTAACACTCCCTTTTCATGGGGGTTGTGGCATGTAACGCACGTAACCTTGCCTGTCTCAGGGTCTAACGGCAGTAAAGTATAGACCTCTTTCAAGGAAAGCCTCATATTTAACGAAATGATCTTATTAGGCTCCACCAGATGGTCGGAGGCGTAGATATCGCTCATAGAACCGCTTATAGAGCCCTTTGCGGCCGGATGCTTTTTCACGGTATGGCACTTGAAGCAAAGGTTTTTATACTCCCCGCCGACACGAAGCTCAATAGCCTCGTCGCGCTTATCGACACTCGTATCCGGCACTCCCTTATGGCAGACAAGGCAGACACCCCAGAGAACCTCACCCTCGTCATTCACCTGTTCGTGAGGATTGATAAGTGTTTTTAAAGCGAGTGTTTTCGAGTACGGCGGCTATACTTTTTTAACAGCCGCGGACTTCTCTTTAGCACCAGCGCTATCAACACCGGGCAGCAGCATAACCGCCAGAAACAGTATTGTATATAATAAGATAAACTTGCGCATTATTAGAGTGACCCTTTTTTGATAGAGGCAGGTAGCCTTTAAGACTACTCGGATAGATAAGGCGCCGAAAACAGAAGAACGACAGCCCGATTTCAATAAAGTAAAACCTTATAACCGTCTATATTCCGGTATTAAACCAAAGGAGCTTTGTTGCAGGAAACGGGTTCGTGCTTCCCGCCCTTTTTGAGTCTTTAAAAGATCCGTACGGTCTCGACCGTTTG
>JAJRYL010000234.1 GCA_024275855.1 Deltaproteobacteria bacterium | reverse complement strand
TTTACAGGAGACCGAGATCACAAAAAACCTGCTCAGGCTTTCCGGGGCTACCGCTAAAACAGCGGATATTGACGAACTTGTACAAAACGTTGTTGAGATAACACGCGAGATAACGGGCGCAAGATTGGTTTTGTCCTACCTATGGGATTCGGGAACCAAAACATTCAGGCCCGGCAACGCCGCGGGGCTTACCCGTAAAATGTGGCCGCTCTTTAAAACAATACCTATAGATCTCGGTGTAACGTCTATACGATTCACCATGGATACCGGACGTATCTTTGTGGACTCCGACAAGGCCGGCAAAGAGCCTCTTAAGCTTCGCCAAGAGGGCCTGTTCGACTGGGTGGAGGATGCCAGGTCAATATCAATACTGCCTCTTGTAGGTAAAAGAGAGTACCTCGGACTCATTGCCTGCATTTACTATAAAGACTCCGGAAACGGGTACGACTCTTTGCCGGACAGAAAAAAAGTGCTTATGCAGGGCATAGCCAGCCAGGTTTCCACCGCGCTTGAAGAGGCGTTGCACTATAGAGAGTCTATCAGCAGAGCAATGGAACTATCGCAGAAGGTCGAAACAATAGAGACTATGAGCGAGATTTCCAAATCGATTCTCTCAACACTCGATGCCGATGAGATATTCGAGGTGACCGCAAGAATGGTCTCAAGGCTGCTCCCCTGCGACTGGGTAAGGATAATCGAGGTAGACAGGATGAAAAACGAGTTCAGGTTTATGATGGGTTTCGAGGACGGCGGAGTTCTTGAAAGTATAATCGTGCCCTTTACCTCAACAAGCTTAACCGAGGTAATCTACACCAAAAGACCTGAGTACATATCTGACTTGAGAAAGGTGGAATCTAAGCTTGTTGTGGAAAAAGAGCTTGTTAAGCGGGGGTACCTCTCAATACTGCGCATTCCGATTATCGTTAAGGGAGAGGTTACCGGTGTACTCGGTCTAATGTCGAGACGTACGTCGGCATTCAACTCGCAAGACCTTTCAACTCTTGAAAAACTGTCCGGGCAGGTAGGGGTCGCCCTCGAAAATTCAAGACTGGTAACGGACCTCGAAGAGTTTTCCGTCGGAGCGATCACGGCGCTCGCCGCGACCATTGACGCGAAGAGCCCGTGGACCCGTGGTCATTCTGAGAGGGTAACCGAAATAGCCCTTGAGATAGGCAGAGAAGTTGGTCTTAACGAAAAAGAACTGAAAGAGTTCAGGATAGCCGGCCTTCTGCACGACATTGGAAAGATAGGTACTAACGAGTCTATACTCGACAAGACCGGCCAGCTTACCGAGCAAGAGTTTGAGGAGATAAGAAAACACCCCGGTGCGGGCGCGGATATACTCGCTAATATCAAACCGCTTCGGCGCATACTGCCGACAATAAGAGGGCATCATGAATACTACGACGGCACCGGGTATCCCGACGGATTGAAGGACGCTGAAATACCGTTTTGCGCGAGAATATTGACAGTGGCCGATACCGTAGACGCCATGGGGGCCGACAGGCCGTACAGAAAAGGTATGTCGCAGGAGAAGGTCTCAGCCGAACTCAAAAGGTGCTCGGGTACGCAGTTCGACCCGGAGATTGTTAAGGCCTACTTTAAAACTCTTGAGAAAAAGAACAAAACCCTTTTATAATAACAGACCGGTCAACAGAAAACAGACCGCCCGCCCCGCTCTTTACTTTAATCTTGGTGAGTAAGTCTGTTTCGTAACAGTGCGGCTGGTACCGCCATACTCCGACACTTGCAAGCCGTAAACCCGACTTTATAAACAGGCTCAACCCTTTTCGTACACATCTATGTAAAAGTCGCAATAGCCGTTTAGCACGCACCCGTCGCACAAGGGTTTGCGGGCCTTGCATGTAGAGCGGCCGTGCAGGATAAATAGATGACTCGACAGAGTCCACCTGCTTTCAGGCAGCAGTTTACATAACTCGGCCTCAACCACATCCGGCTTATTGGAAGACGTAAGCCCCAAGCGCGCGGTTACCCGCAATACATGCGTATCAACAGCTATTGCAGGTCTTCCAAAGGCATTGCCTAATACGACATT
>JAJRYL010000233.1 GCA_024275855.1 Deltaproteobacteria bacterium | reverse complement strand
CGAGATTTTCGCTTCCAGCGACGACGGGTTTTCAGTGGAGGTGCAGGGCGGTACGGTCGATGCGCTTAAGGCGCGGAGCAGTTCCGGAATAGGTCTTAGAACCATAGATAGCGGCAGGCTCGGTTTCGGTTTCACCTCTGTGCTCGACCCGGGGGCGCTGAAGTCGATGGTTGAAGATACCGTCTCCGGAGCGAGTTATACGACAAAAGACAAGTACCTCGCTTTATCTACGCCGGAAACCGCGTCCGAAGAGGTTGAGCTTGAAACCTTCGATACGTCCGAAAAAAGTTCCGAGGCCGCCCGTATCGAGTGCGCGTTAAAGATAGAGGCAACCGCCCTTGGCGTTGACCCGAGGGTTAAGCGGGTGCGTAAGGCGTCGTACTCTGAGAGCACCTCGTACTCAAGGGTGATAAACTCAAACGGGGTAGACGTGTCCGAAAGCGCTACCTACTCCTCGGCCTCCGTAATGGCGGTTGCCGAAGAGGGCGACGAGGCGCAGATGGGCTGGGACATAGGTCTGTCTCACTCTTATTCGGGAATAGACCCCGAGACGATAGGCGCCGGAGCCGCAAAAAACGCGCTGCGCATACTCGGCGCGAGGAAGATAGAGACCGTTAAGTGTCCGGCGGTTATCGAAAACGTGGTGGTATCCGAACTGCTCGGTTCGCTTGCCGGCTCTTTTCTGGCCGACAACGTTCATAAGGGCAAGTCGATGCTCGGCGGCAAGCTTGGTAAAAAGGTTGCTTCGGATGTTGTAAGTATTCACGATAACGGGCTTATGAAGGGCGGCTGGGCAAGCTCGCACTACGACGCAGAAGGAAGCTCGCGGCGCGATACCGTTCTTATGGCGGGGGGCGTTGTAGAGGCTTTTCTGTACGATACCTACTGGGCGCGGCGCGACAGCGCCGCTACAACCGGTTCTTCGTCGCGCGGTTCTTATAAAAGCCACCCTTCGGTCGGCATATCCAACCTCTTTATAGAGGCCGGAACAATGGGGTTTGGCGAACTGCTTGGCGAAATACCCAGGGGGCTTTTAATTACAGAGCTTCTTGGCGTACATACTATCAATACGGTTAACGGAGACTTCTCCATAGGAGCGACTGGAATGTGGGTTGAGCGCGGAGAGATTAAGTATCCTGTGCGCGGCATGGCTATTTCCGGAAACCTGCTGGAGCTGTTCGGCCATGCGGCGGCCTGCGGAAGCGACCTTCGTTTTATCGGTTCTATCGGCGCTCCGAGCATACTTTTTAATGAGATTGAGGCGAGTGGAACATGATGAGTGAGTCTAAAGACATAGATAAAGCGGCTATACGGGAGACGCTTGCGAAAAACCCGCTCTTTGAGGGGCTCGATTCATTTTATATAGACGATTTTATACCGTCGGGCGAAATCAAGTCGTGGTCCAAGGGGTCTCAGGTGCTTTGCGAAGGCGACTCCGGGGAGATAGTCTACTTTATTATCTCCGGCAGGGTTAAGGTTACGCTCTACGGAGAAGAGGGCAGGGAGATTGTTTTAGCCGTCTTAAAGGAGGGCGAGATGTTCGGAGAGATGTCTATAATAGACGACAAGCCGCGCTCCGCGAATGTCGAAGTCGTACGTGACCTTCAGTGCCTTGTTCTGAACAGAGAGCGTTTTTTAGGTTTTCTCGCAAGCCACCACAGGGTGTACATGATGTTTCTCGCGCACCTTACCGCGCGCCTCAGGGAGGCGACAAGAAAGATAGGCGGGCTTGCGCTGCTCGATGTCTGCGGACGCATAGCGCATACGCTGATGGGCATGACCAAAGAGAGCGACGGGGTGCGTGAAGGAGGCGACGGTAAAGGAGGGGTGCATGTTATTGAGATAGAGAGGCCGACGCACGAGGAGCTTGCCGCTATGATCGGTTCTTCGCGAGAGGTGGTCTCGCGCGCCCTTAAAAAGATGACGCAAGAGGGTTATATCAAGATTGAAAAACACTCTATACTGATCTACATGAACGACTGACTGCCGCCCGCGCGCCTCTTGTGCCGTACCCTTTGGCGCTTTACGCCCTTATGCCGGCGGTTATTTTGCTAAGTGTGTGTGACCGGTGTCACTTAACAGCGGGCATCCCTTTTTGTATGATTATATATATGGTCGGCTCCGTTGTTGGGCCAGCCCGTTTGTTTAGCTTTTTATTCGCGGGCTTGAGCATTTTTATGGTTTAGGGGTTCGGTCCGGCGGTTGTATAAGACCTTGACACGTTTACGGCTCTTATGCTAATTATTAAAGTGGTTTTTCCAATAACTTTCTCTTAAGTCCTCCGCTGTGGCCGGCTATGTACCGCCGGTTTCGTTCAGTCGGCCTGCAATCGAAAAGGCTGCTGAGAACCGATACGGCGGAGAGTAAATCAAAGCCGGAAAAAAAGCTTCAGTTTTCGGTCTCTTTTGTCGATTGAAATGACAGATTCAGTGCTGTCTCTAAAAACCGCTATTACGGGTCGTTCTCTTCTGTTCAGGCTCTTTTTTCAATACCATGCGGTCGTGTCTATACTTTGTTCAATGATTTTAAGGCGTCTGAAAAGCCGCTTGTTGCAAGCCCCGTAAACCAGAGATTTTCCGGAGAAGATTACTCCTCCCGGTGGTAGTCGGTACCTGTCTTATAATGTTAATCAGGAGGCGTACCCATTGTCGAAGCGATACCTTTCATTCTTTGTTCTAACTAACGACGCAACAAGGTCGAGACAGTACAAGATAGGGGTCGGGCGGTTGAAGGCGCTCTTGGGACTTGGAGCGGTATTTTCGCTTGTTCTTACATTTGTTGTTATCGATTACGTCCGGCTGCGCGGCGATGTATCGGAGCTTGCCGGCTTAAGATCCGAAAATACGCAGCAACGCATAGAGCTTCAGTCTTTTACTTCAAAGATAAGGGGTATGGAGACGCAGCTTGCCAAGCTGAATACCTTCGATCAAAAACTTCGTATTATAGCCAATATAGCAGAGCCTAAACAGAACCGTTCCGGAGTGGTGATGAGGGGGGTAGGCGGCGGCTCGACGGCTGACGCCGATAACTTGTTGATGACCCCGGCGGGCAAAGTAGACCAGCTGGTGGGTCAGATGCGTTCGGAGATTAACGCTCTTCAGGCCCAGGCCGACTCTCAGGAGTCATCCTTCACAGAGCTTCAGGGGCAACTTATGAGCCAGGCGTCGCTGCTTGCCTCAACGCCTTCGGTCTGGCCCGTGCGCGGCTGGGTTACCTCTACGTTCGGGCAGAGGATCTCCCCGTTTACCGGTCTTCCGCATCAGCACAGGGGCATGGACATAGCGAACCGGTACGGCACTATCGTCAGGGCCCCGGCAGACGGTATTGTAGTTAAGGTAGCGCGCGAGAGAATACTCGGCAGGACGATTTCCATTAAACACGGTTACGGAACCAAGACCATATACGGCCACCTCTCCAAGACCCTCGTTAAGGTAGGGCAGAAGGTCAAGAGGGGGCAGAAGATTGCCGCTATAGGCAGCACGGGCCGTTCAACCGGCCCGCACCTGCACTACGCTGTAAAGGTTAACGGAGTAATGGTAAACCCGTCCAAGTATATTCTGAACTGACTCTTTTTTATCTCTTATGAGTATATGCCGCCGGTTCAGTCTGCCCGGCGGTTTTGCTTTTTATTCTCCGGCGATTACTTTGCGGCAACCCGCGTAGCCTGTTCAAGCTGTATCCGGCGTTTTGGTCGAGCGGCTCTTTTGCGCCAACCTGCCGGGCCTGTTCATGTTGTATCCGGCATTGTAGAAGTGCGGTTCCTTTTGTGTTAATATTTATAAGTTCAGGCGCTGTGCGAGCCGCGGCGGCGTAATAAAATTCAACTAAAAATAATTTGAAGGGTCTATGTTTAATAAAGTATTAAAAAAGGTTTTTGGAAGCAGAAACGACCGTGAAATAAAACGGATAGAGCCGGTTGTAGCCAAGGTGAACGCTCTCGAACCGAAGATGCAGGCCGTGGCCGACGACGGTTTCGCGGCTGTTACGGACGGCCTTAAAAAACGGTACGAGGCGGGAGAGTCCCTTGAGGATATTATGCCCGAGGCGTTTGCCGCGGTTCGGGAGGTGGCGTGGAGAAAGGTAAGGATGCGCCACTTCGATGTTCAGCTTATTGGCGGAGCGGTACTCAACGAGGGTAAGATAGCCGAGATGAAGACCGGTGAGGGAAAGACCCTTGTGGCGACCCTTGCGCTCTACCTTAACGCCCTTTCCGGCAAGGGCGCCCATCTTGTTACCGTAAACGACTATCTCGCGCGAAGAGACGCCGCGTGGATGGGGCCGGTCTACTATACGCTCGGCCTCTCTCTTGGCGTAGTTCAGAACAACGGCAGTTTTATGTTCGACCCGGAGTTTACCGGCGAAGACGGCACGGGGTACTACCGTCTAAGACCGATAGAGAGGCGCGAGGCGTACGACGCGGACATACTTTACGGCACGAACAACGAGTACGGTTTCGACTACCTCAGAGACAACATGACCTTTTCTATAGAAGAGTGCGTGCAGCGCGAGTACAACTTCGCTATAGTTGACGAGGTAGACTCTATACTGATAGACGAGGCGCGTACCCCGCTTATCATATCCGGCCAGACCGAAGGTTCGACGGATAAGTACTACACAATAGACAGGATAATGCCGCAGCTTAAGCTCGACGAGCACTTTACGGTAGACGAAAAGGGCAAGCAGGTTATCCTTACTGAAGAGGGAATCGGCAAGGTTGAAGAGCTGCTCGATGTTCCCAATCTTTACGACCCCAAGTACATAGACGTGCTTCATCATGTGAATCAGGCGTTGCGCGCGCACGTGCTCTTTACAATCGACGTCGATTATGTCGTGAAGGACGGTTCCGTAATAATAGTTGACGAGTTTACCGGAAGGCTTATGGAGGGCAGAAGGTGGAGCGACGGGCTGCATCAGGCCGTCGAGGCCAAGGAGAACGTGAAGATAGAGAGCGAGAACCAGACCCTTGCCACGGTCACGTTTCAGAACTTCTTCCGCATGTACGATAAATTGTCCGGCATGACCGGAACCGCCGATACCGAGGCCGCGGAGTTCAACGAAATTTACGGGCTTGAGGTGCTTGTGGTGCCGACCAACAAGCCGCTTAAGAGAAAAGATTACCCCGACCTCGTCTACCGCTCTCCGAACGAAAAGTTCAACGCCGTAATAGCTGAGATAAAAGAGTGGAACGCAAAGGGCAGACCCGTGCTTGTAGGTACAATTTCTATTGACGACTCCGAGAAACTTTCGGCTATGCTCGTCAGCGAGGGTTTTGCGCACAGCGTGCTTAACGCCAAGCAGCATCAGGGCGAGGCGGCTATTGTCGCTCAGGCCGGCAGATTGGGCTCGGTAACCCTATCGACCAACATGGCGGGGCATGGAACGGATATTCTGCTTGGTGGTAACCCGGATTTTATGGCTACCGAAAAGGCCGGGCTTGACGATACCACCGATGCCTACAAGGCGGCCTTTGCCGAGGCAAAGGTGCTTTGCGATAAAGAGAAAGAAGAGGTGCTTGCCCTTGGCGGCCTTCATATAATCGGTACCGAGCGGCACGAGTCGCGCCGGATAGACAACCAGCTCAGGGGGCGCGCAGGACGGCAGGGAGACCCGGGTTCTTCGCGTTTCTACCTGTCGCTCGAAGACGACCTTATGAGGATTTTCGGCTCAGACCGTATCGCTTCGCTTATGGATAAGATAGGCATGGGCGAGGGAGTGCCTATTGAACACGGCATGGTGTCGCGCGCGATAGAGGGCGCGCAGAAGAAGGTGGAGTCGCACAACTTCGATATAAGAAAACACCTGCTTGAGTACGACGACGTTATGAACCAGCAGCGGGAGGTCGTGTACGGCTACAGGCGGCAGATACTCTTAAAGTCAGGTCTCAGGGAGATGCTCGGAGAGTTCTCCGAAGAGATTTCCGAAGAGTTGGTAGACACCCATATAGAAGAGAAGTCACATCCTGAAAACTGGGATGTCGCCGCGCTCGGCGAGGCCGTTTACGTGCAGTACGGCGTAAGGCTGACAGAAGAGGAGTTTAAGGCGGTAGGGGACAATAAAAAACTTGCAGGCATGATTACAAAAAGCGCGTTCGACGCATATAACGAGCGGGTCGCTCTTGTAGGGGACGAAACGTTCGCGGAGTTCGAGCGTGTAATAATGTTAAACGCCATAGACGGTATATGGAAAGACCACCTGCTGAGCATGGACCACCTGAAGGGCGGAATAGGGCTTAGAGGTTACGGGCAGAAGAACCCGTTGCAGGAGTATAAGCGCGAGGGGTACGAACTTTTTGTCGATATGATCTCGCGTTTTAAAGCCGACGTTGTTCAGAAGCTCTTCAGGGTTCAGATAACCACCGAAGAGCCGCTCGAAGAGAGCGATGAAGCGAGAGAGCGTAAAGAGCTTCAGACGGAAATGGTGCTCGGCAGGGGAGAGAGCCCCGAGGTTCCGATCGATGCGCAAGGCTTAGGCGCCACCCTTGAGCCTGACGTTGAAACGGCTGAAGAGGACGAGCAAAGAGAGAAAGAGGAACCGGTTAGAAGAGACGGCGACAAGGTCGGCAGAAACGACCCGTGCCCGTGCGGTTCCGGCAAAAAGTACAAAAAGTGTTGCGGTAAAACCTGACAGCCCTCCGGCGCTACCGATGTGTACGGCTGTTTTTGATGTCGGGTAGAAAAAGCAGGCGAACTTTTTAAAATCTCCGGGCCGTTTTGTTTACACACCGGGGCCGATTTAGTGACTGTGCCTCGTGCATTTTATGTAGGCACCCGGGCCGATTCGCAACTCTATCCTGGCCGTTTTATTGATTTACACACCGGGGCCGATTTAGTGTTGGTGTTCAGTTTTTTTGCTGGCACCGGGGCCGATTTTGCGACTCCACCCGGGTTGTTTTAGTATCGGTGCAGGTCTTTTTTAATTGGCACACTATCTATAAGATATAACCTTTCAGGCGCCTCAACCTATAAAACATCAACCGAATCTTTTAAACCGTCCTTACTTCTATCCGCCTGTTGTGTTAACGCTGTTTTTCGCGGCTGATGATTCAGGTGTTAAATAAAAGGGTTTTTTATGACCAAGCAGAAGACGGCCCCGCCTGTTAAAGGGTCCGGTAAAAAGAGCGGGGTGTTGAAGAGGGCAGGCGCAAAGCGGCCCGCCGTTAAGCGGATTGGCCGGATTGTCGAAGACCTCGCCGTGCCCGGCTTTAAGGCCTCCGCGATATCGTGCGGCATAAAGGCAAAGCGCGGGGCGCTCGACCTCGCTCTTATCTTAAGCGACGTTGAGGCCACGGTCGCCGGGGTCTTTACAACCTCTTCCACAAAAGCAGCGCCTGTTATTCTCGATATTAAGAGGGTGAAAAAAGGCAGGTCGCGCGGTGTTATCGTTAACTCCGGGTGCGCTAACGCGAGTGTCGGCAGGCTCGGTATGGAGACGGCGCTAAACATGACGGCCTCTGTAGAGGCAGGGGCAGGGTTGAAGAAGGGAAGTATCTTAGTCTCTTCGACCGGAGTAATCGGGGTGCCGCTGCCTGAAGAGAAGGTATTGAAGGGTGTGCCGAAACTTGTAAAAAAACTTTCGTACTACGGACTTGGCGGTTTTGCCACAGCCATTATGACGACCGATTTATGGCCGAAAACAGTACTTAAAAAGGCGCGGATCGGAGGCAAGACGGTAACGGTCGGCGGAGTCGCCAAGGGCGCTGGCATGATAGCCCCGAACATGGCAACCATGCTCGCCTATTTTATGACCGACGCCGCTATCGGCCCCGTTGCTCTGTCGTCCGCTTTAAAAAAAGCCGTAACCGGTTCGTTCAACTCTATAGTCGTTGATAACGATACCTCGACAAACGATACTGTTCTGCTCTTCGCTAACGGGGTAAGCGGTGCTAAAGAGATAAAGCAGGGAACGAGAGACTTTGCGCTTTTCGTAAAATTGCTCTCGGAACTTTCGCTTGAGCTTGCCCTTTTGATAGTCGCAGACGGAGAGGGCGCTACACACGTTGTGGAGGTAGAGCTTAACGGCGCTACGAGCGAGGCGAACGCCAAGAAAGCGGCTCGCTCGATTACCGAGTCGCTGCTTGTAAAGACGGCCTTTTTCGGCGCCGACCCGAACTGGGGACGAATCGTTATGGCTATAGGAAAGTCAGAGGTTAAGATAAACGAGGAGAAGCTCGATATAAGTTTTAACGGTGTTTGCGTTGTGAAAAACGGTTTGGATACCGGAGCGGAGAAAAAAGCGTCCGCCGCTATCAAGCGCCCGGAGGTTAAGGTAGTTATTAATCTCAATATGGGACAAGGCTCGGCGCGGCTCTGGACATCGGATATCGGTTATAAATATATAGAGGTAAACTCGGCTTACAGGACTTGACACACGTACGCGGATGTTACTACTCTGTACCCGTTGTTTTTTTCTGCCGTACTTTATAGGTACGGTACTTTAGATTTTTTTCAGCAGTTCTTTTCAAAGGAGGTTGTATGGAGATTCTCGCAAAAGAGGCCGACAGGTGGCTGCGGCAGGCCGAATACGATTTCAGGGCGGCTGAGTGGACGCTTCAGGGAAAGTTCTACGCGCCGTGCTGCTTCTGGGCTCAACAGGCCGCCGCCAAGGCCCTGAGGGGTTATCTCTTTTTGCACAAAGAGGACGCTATAGCGACAAGAAGCGTTGTCGATCTTCTCGACAGGGTGATGACGTACGACGAGGACTTTAAGGTCTTTATAGGCCGCTCAACGAGCCTCGACCTGTATTATAAGACGGCCCGTTTTCCGGACGCGCTTCCGGGCGGTATTCCGGCGGAGGTTATAAGCTCTAAAGACGCTATAGATTCCGTTAAAAAGGCCTCGGATATTATAGAGATGGTCGAGATGCAACGCAAAGAGTACCTGCCGGAAACCTTGTAGACCGCTCGAACGGAGCGATTTTTCAGGCTCTTTCGCCTGCCGCTAAACGGAGCGGCGGGCGGTGGAGTTGTAATGCTTGAGGCCCGTTCCGTTCTTCGTTACGTCGTTTTTTTATTGCCGGGTTTGTACCTGTATTGGTTTGCGCCTTTGTGGCGAATAATGGATAATGGTAAGGAATGGTCTTGCCTGAGTATATACTTTTAATCGTTCCTTTTATCTTCGGCTCCGTTTTCGGCAGTTTTTTTAATGTCTGTATCTATCGGCTGCCTCGTTCCTTGTCCGTTGTATCGCCGCCGTCGAGTTGCCCTGTCTGCAAGTATCGAATCCCTTTTTACCTAAATATTCCTATACTCTCGTTTTTTATCCTGCGCGGCAGGTGCTCAAGGTGCAAGTCTCCGTACTCCGCGCTCTATCCGTT
>JAJRYL010000232.1 GCA_024275855.1 Deltaproteobacteria bacterium | reverse complement strand
TTTAGGCGTATACCGTCGCGCCTTCGAGGTACTGAACGCCATTGCCAACCCGGTTGAGAATACCCGCGGCCTGCTTCAGTTTTTAAAACTTCTTCCGTCCTCCGCCCCATTTCTAAATTTTTATATAGAGGTGTTGGAGCCTGTCATAACCGCGGTTGACTCCATTAAAGACTGTAACGAGCGCGTAACCACCTGTATGACGCTAAACGGCCTGATACCGGATATAGAAGAGACGCTTAAGGCCCGCGTGCATCTCTGGCGGCTCGTGCTCGGCCTTAGCGAAAGGCCGGGTTTTAAAGAGCCCGACCTCGCGTTTATAGCCAAAAACCTGCCTAAAACAGTCGATTACGTCTTCTACCGCAGGTATACGCTTTTGGGTATTGCGGCAGAGCTGCCTAAAGAGCCGCCATTTACCGAATTATTCGTAGAGAGTATGGAGCTTGCAATGGCCGCCGCCGAAGAGCTGTTGGAGCCGTACTACAGAATGTACGCCCTGACTTGTATCGGCGATATGATTGCAGATAACGGAGGTATGGAAGAGCTGCACAATATGACCATAAGGCGTACCTACGAGGCGGCTAAAAAGATTTCGGACCCGCTTGCGAGCGAACTCGCCCTTATCGACCTTATAGGTACCGTACCTAAACGACCTCCTTTTATAGAGATACTCGACGAGATGTTGAACGCCGCGCTCAGTTTTTTCAGCGTAAAGGCGTGGATGAAGGATGTTGACGTTTACGACGTGGTAGATTACGTGCTCTCCGCCGAAGAGGTGGGCATGAAGGAGACTAAGCAGAACAGGCTGGTGCGCGAAAAGTACGCCGTTGATTTAGGCATAGCTTTAGAGGGGCTTATCGGCGAGCTTAAAGATACCCGCTTCATAGATACATTTAAACCGTATACTCATGTCTGGATAAAACCGAAAGAGCTTAGACGCTCCGTGCAGAAGGTTATAAACTACCTTGAAGAGCTTGGCAAGACCTACCACGGCACGGAAATACTCCGGCCCGTTACCGTTCTCGACAAGAGTTTAAAAGGCGGCGCGGCGGCCACGGGAGCGGAACTTGGTGTGGAGCTTGCCTCTGTTATGGCGATAGACTTAGGCGCTACAAACACCGTTGTTATGAAGAAGTCCGGCTCCGCGAGACCTGAGTTTATAGAAATGCCGGTAATATCGAAAAAGTACGGCTCTGTCTCTATCATCCCGACCGTGCTCGGCAGCGGAACCAACGAAATCGGCATTGCCGTTAACGACTCCGCCCCTATAATTAATATAAAGCAGCGGCTCATGGAGAATGGTAAAGACGGCGCTCTTAACGTAGAGCGTTTTTACTCTATACTCTACAGCAACTTAAAGGAGACGCTGGTCAGTCCGGGCTGGTTTAAAATCCTGCCGCGGCCCATGTCCGATGTGCTCTATATAACGGTGCCGGTCGGTTGTAAGGATTACTCCAAAGCGGTCTCGGCTATCGCCACCAAGGTCTTTAAGGGTGTAAAGACCGAGCTTATAGAAGAGCCGCTTGCCGCGGCGATAGGGTATCAGGTTGCCGAGAGCAGCGACAAGGTGGTTATGCTGCTCGATTTCGGCGGCTGTACGTTAAACTCGATGGTGGTCAGGCTCAACGTGAAAGAGGTTAATGTTGTCGCAAAACCCGACATGGCTCTTGTGCTCGGCGGCAACGATATCGATGTATGGCTATCGCGTTTTCTCGCGGAAAAGGTAGGCGAGTCTACCGACGACCCTCCGCACGCCCTCTTGATTTTAGCGGAAGAGATTAAGGTTGAACTTTCGACCAACGCAGAGGCGCCTTTTGTCTGGAACGGAGACGAGGTCTGTAAAGTTACAAGAGCTGAGTTTGAAGAGGTGCTTGAAAAGAACGACTTCTACTCTCAGGTAGACCGCTCGGTCGCCTACCTCGTGCGGCGCGCCGAGAAGGTCGGGCTTGAGAGGAGCCGTCTGGAGGCGATAATCCTAACGGGCGGCACGTCTCAGATTCCGTCGTTTAAAGATAAGATAGGACACCTTTTCCCGGAACTCAGAAGGACAAACCGTATTTACGACCACAGCCCGCATACAGCCGTTGCCGAGGGCGCCGCGCTCTTTGGTACCAGAGACGTTATAGACCGGCATCTTAGCATCGCTTACGCCCTGCGTTACGCAACAGAAAAGGGTAAAGAGGCTCTGTTCTCCTACTCTATCGTGCTCGAAAAGGGGCTTAAACTGCCGATGGAGAAGAGCCTGCGGATAACCCCGGCAGAGAAGCTCGGAAGCCAGAGCGGTTTTGGTCTCGAACTCTACGAGGTGCCGGATTCTATGGTGACCAGAAGATGGGTTAAGGAGGGCGAGGTCGAGTTCATAAAGCAGGAGATACTCTCTCAGGGTTCCAATACACGCCTGCACGCCCTAAAGAGCGTTACTATCGACTTCGGTTCCGATATAACGGGCGACGAGGTAGTGACCTTGTCTATAAGCGAACTCGGCAATCTATCTGTTCTCTACGGCCCTGATATGGATAAGTCGATAGATACCGGTTTAAGGCTTCAGTAATTACCCGAAAGCGTACTCTTACATAGTGCGGGGGTATGCTTAACCCCGCCCGGCACCGTATACTTTAATCAGCATAACCGCTCTTTGCGCCAGCCTACGTTGTTGTCGCTCTCATCTTATTTTTACGCCCCTTTTGTTATCTCAATATCGATACTTTCGCTCCTTTTTTTACCTCTACTGTTCCTTATACTTTTGTGGTGACCCCGGTTACAGCGGTTAAAAGCGCAAGTCGTATATATTGTTTGTATAGGAAGAGAGCCCGCGCGGCAGAGGCTGATATACAGGCAAAATTACGGATTATACTATTATAACAAAGGGAGAAAAGAGATATGGATACCACTTTAGATACCGCTAACAGGGGCATTGAGCTGGCCAAAGCCGGGCTTTATACCGATGCCCTTACAGTCTTCGACCGGAACCTCGCTTTTACGCAGAGCCCTATAGCTATGTCGTACTATGCGCTCTGTCTTGCAACAGCCGAGGGTTTTCACGATAAGGCCGTATCGTTGTGCCTTATGGCGGCTGAGAAGGAGTTTTACAACCCGGACATATACCTGAACCTCGGACGTGTCTTTTTAGTCAACGGAGAGAAGTCCGTAGCAATGAAGTCGTTTAAAAAGGGGCTCGGTTTCGATACTACGCATAAAGATATTGTAGCGGAAATAAGAAGGCTTGGGTTAAGGCGCCCGCCTGTTGTCTCTTTTTTACCAAGAAAGAACGCCGTAAACCGCCTGCTTGGTATTCTTACCGGCCGCGCGGCCTAAGATACGTTATTAAGTATAAAGAGCCTCCTGCCACCTCTGAAAAGGGGTTTGCCCAGAGCGTAGCCCGTAAAGACAATGTCTTTACGGGCTGCGCTCTGTTTGCTTGCGTTACTGAACTGTTCTGTAAGCGGTCTATTCAAACCATAGTATGAAACCGACATTTGAAAAGTGTGAAGAATTGCTATATATTGTTACTGGTAGTAGGGGCGGTTGGCGCGCGTTTGTTGGTATATGATAATTTAGAATATATCCAAATAAGAGATTGAGGAACGATGTTCAAGAAAAAAACAGTAATTATAGTAGGTGCTGGTGCCAGTAAAGAGGTAGGTTTGCCATGCGG
>JAJRYL010000231.1 GCA_024275855.1 Deltaproteobacteria bacterium | reverse complement strand
TTCGGGCAGCAGATAACCGTGCGCGGGACACCGCTCGGTCTCTTTACAGACCATACCCTGTGTCAAAAGATTCTTAAACGGCTCCCCGATCTCAGGGGCAAGCAGACCCATATCCCTTAAAGCTTTAGTAAAGAAACGGGCGTAAAGCAGGTGCATAACGGCATGCTCAACCCCGCCTATGTACTGGTCTACCGGCAGCCAGTGCGAGACCTCTTCCGAATCGAACGCAATGCCGGTATTATTGGCCGAGACGTAACGCAGAAAGTACCAAGAAGAGTCCACAAAGGTGTCCATTGTATCGGTCTCTCTGCGTGCCTTTTTACCGCACTTGGGGCAAGGGGTATTTACAAACGCCTCTGAGCTTTCGAGCGGCGATAACGTTGCGCCGTCGAACTTTACGTCCTCCGTAAGAGGTACCGGAAGCGCCGAGTCAGGTACGGGCAAAGTGCCGCAGTTCTCGCAGTAGATAATTGGAATAGGGCAGCCCCAGTACCTCTGGCGCGAAATTCCCCAATCTCTGAGCCTATAATTTACCGCCTCCGTACCCGCCTTCTTCTCTTCAAGCAGCTTAACTATAGCGGCCTTCGCGTCCGTATTTTTCATTCCGTCGAACGTGGAAGAGCCGGTCATAATACCGTCCGCCGTATACGCCTCCTGCATCTCTTTAGCGTCGAGCGCTTCGCCTTCGGGGTTTATAACAACCGTTATCTTCAAGCCGTACTTTTTGGCGAATTCAAAATCACGGGTATCATGCGCGGGCACCGCCATAACAGCCCCTGTGCCGTACCCCATAAGAACGAAGTTGGCGACGTAAACCGGAACGGGTTCGCCGGTTAAGGGATTTGTGCAGTACGCTCCGGTAAAAACACCCTTCTTCTCTACTTCGTCGGCGGCGCCGGGCGTACCGCTTTTAGCGACCGCTGCGTTATCAGCCTCAACCCGTGCGCGGAAAGCGGCTATATCGTCTCTTTTATCCTCGGTAACTATCTTGTCTACCAGAGGGTGGTCCGGGGCAAGCGACATGAATGTTACACCGTAGAGGGTATCGGGCCGTGTGGTGAATATTCTTATCTTCTTCCCGCTTCCCTCCAACGCAAAGTCAACCTCGGCTCCTACTGACTTGCCTATCCAGTTACGCTGCATTACAAGAACTTTTTCAGGCCAGCCTTTCAACCCGTACGTAGAATCGAGCAGTTCGTCGGCGTAAGCGGTTGTCTTAAAGAACCACTGCTCAAGCTCCTTTGGTTCTACAACGGTTTCACACCGCCAACAGAGCCCGTTCTCCACCTGCTCGTTAGCCAGAACGGTAACGCACTTTGCGCACCAGTTAACAGACGAGCGTTTTTTGTACGCCAACCCTTTTTCGTACAACCTTAAAAAAATCCACTGGCTCCACCTGTAGTAGTCCGGCCGACAGGTCGCTATCTCTCTGTTCCAGTCGTAACCGAGCCCGATACGCTTTAGCTGAATCCGCATATTGCCTATATTGGCGCGTGTCCACTCGGCCGGATGCACACCTCTTTCTATCGCGGCGTTTTCAGCCGGCAGGCCAAAGGAGTCCCACCCCATAGGGTGCAGAACATCAAAACCCTTCATCTGCTTGAACCGTGCCACTACGTCGCCGATAGAGTAGTTGCGGACGTGGCCCATGTGAATCTTACCGGACGGGTACGGAAACATCTCAAGCACGTAGTACTTGTCCGCTCCGGGTCTGTTACCTGCGACAAATGCGTTGTCTGACTCCCAAATAGCCTGCCATTTCGCCTCAATCTCTCCCGGAACGTACCTTTTACTTCGTCCTTTTTCGTCCTTTTTCGTGGTCATTTCCGCACTATTCCCACCGCCGCTATCTGCCATTTCAATGCCGCCTTCTTTATTGAATATTCTATACCGGTTCAAATCCGCCCCTGTTGCGGAGTATACGTCACCCTATTATTTATCATATAAAATAGATTTTTTAAATATTTTTAGCCTGCATGGATTAAGCTGAACAAATCAATACCGCCTGACGCCTGTCGGCCTCCACGACGGCGCAATTACCCACGATGTTTCGTCATCCGCGAAGAGCGAACCCCATGTAAGCGTAAAACGGCCATACTCCGAGTTGATAGAATCCATAGCCTCAAGCAGCGCTTCTGTTCTTTCTTCACCTCCGAAGAGTTCCATCTGCCCGGCCTCTATACCGGAGCCCGTTGTTCCGTTACTCTCCATATCCGAGAGAGTTACACCGATAAGCCGCACGGCACAACGCAAGTTTACAGAAGATAGAATACGGAGCGCGGCCTTGTAGACGGTATGGGTGTCGTTTGTGCGGCGTGAAAGCGTAAGTTGGCGGGTAAAGGTATAAAAATCGGAGTAACGGAGCGTTAACGTGACCTTGCGCCCTTTCAGAGTATGTCTGCGGGCACGCGTGCCAACCATCTCCGAGAGTTTAAGAAGGTATCTGTTTATGATTTTAAGGTCTGAAATGTCACGGGGCAGCGTGGTGGAGTGGCCTACGCTCTTGGCCTGCGGCGGGTTGCCGTCCGTCACTACCGCCCCTTCGTAAATTCCCCTGCCCATTAAAGAGAGCCTCTCCCCTACAATGCCAAAACGGTTTTTTAACTTCCGCACCGAAAAAGCGGCAAGCTCACCGCAGGTTCTAACTCCCATACCGGCAAGGTGTCCGCTTAACCTGGAGCCTATGCCCCATAACTCTTTTACAGGAAGCTCTTTTAAAAGAGCCTCTACCTCGTGCTCTTCTATAACCACAAGGCCGTCTGGCTTCTCCATCTCTCCGGCAAGTTTCGCAATGAGCTTATTAGGACCCACGCCTACTGAGCAGGTAAGCCCTGTGGCCTCTTTTATCTCGCGCTTTATAGAGGCTCCCATCTTTACAGGCGGGCCAAAGAGCGTTGAGGTTCCGGTTATATCCACGAACGCCTCGTCAATAGAGTAAACCTCTACGATTGGCGAGTATCGCTTTATAATCTCGATAATACGTATTGAGGTATCAACATACTTACGGTTATCCCCGACCACGAAGATGATCTCCGGGCAGAGCCGTTTAACTTCGTAACGGTTCATGCCTGTCTTAACGCCAAACGCTCGCGCCTCGTAAGAGGCCGTTGTAACAACGGTTCTGCCTGCGGAGCCGGTTACGGCAATCGGGCGGCCCCGAAGCGCGGGGTTGGCACGCTGCTCAACCGAAGCGAAGAAGGCGTTCATATCTACGTGCATTATCAATTTTGTAATACCTGCCTGTGGATTAAAATATGAACACCTGCCTGATGTCAAAAAGAGCTGTTACTTGCTGCTGATTCCTCAAAAAATTAGGTATTTTTGCCAAGATCGAGGCGGGGCAAAGGCAATGAGCGGAGCATATACACATATATATGTGAGCATTATTGCTTTTACGCCAACAAAGGGCTTGGGTAAAAGAGCAACTCCTGCTGATTCCTCAAAAAATTAGATATTTTTCTCA
>JAJRYL010000230.1 GCA_024275855.1 Deltaproteobacteria bacterium | reverse complement strand
TAATAGATAACCGTCAAGTGCGGCGCACCTGCCTTCTGTTTTCCATTGTAAGAGCCGCCGCCGTTCGTTGATATTTTTAAAAAAGTTGCTGGCAAAGATGGCCTTAATGGTGTAAGATTATCGTCTTATGCTATCCATTGCCTGTACTATTTCAAACGGCCCTTATAGCTCGCAATAGTGCAGGAAGTTTCATGCCGCATACTGTAAGCTTAACCTAAGTCCGTGTGTTGGCGGCTCTTTTGGCCCTTTGGGGTTCTACAGGGCGCGCCTGGCGTTAACCGCGCAGGTTGTTTCGCAGTACCGGCCTCTTTAGTGTTGTGCCGTTTGCATTGTTCAGAGAGTTTTTTTACCGTTTCCGGTGTTTCTCCAATATCGTATATAAGTCGTTTGTATACGGAGAGAAAATAGAATGAACAGATAGTTGGAGAGGTGACCGAGAGGCCGAAGGTGCACGATTGGAAATCGTGTGTGCACTCATACTGCACCGAGGGTTCGAATCCCTCCTTCTCCGCCATATTTTATGTCTTGTTTCCGTTCTTCGTTTTATATAGATTTTAAAAAGTACTTTCATATCATGGCTTGAAAAGAGTGTTGATAGCCGGGTCTTGCGCAATGGACGATCCGTAAAGTCCGCCAGGTCCGGAAGGAAGCAACGGTAGCAGATTAACCCATGTGCCGCAAGGGTGCCTGGCTATCAACACTCTCTTCAAGCTCTCTGTTTTATTCACGGCACCTCAGGCGCAAGGCGCCTCATCGAGCCGCCGGTATGGGAGGTCAAGCAACGCCATGTCCGATTACCAGGTTATAGCGAGAAAGTGGAGACCTGTCCTGTTCTCCGAGATAGTCGGGCAGAACCACGTTACCCGTACGCTCGAAGGCGGGGTCGAAAGCGGCAGGATCTCTCACGCCTATATCTTTTCGGGCCCTCGCGGGGTCGGCAAGACCACGGCGGCAAGGATACTCGCAAGGTGCCTTAACTGCGCGTCCGGGCCTACCTCCGTTCCGTGTAATACGTGTTCGCAGTGCAAGGGCGTAATCAACGGTTCGAGCACCGATGTCTTTGAAATAGACGGAGCCTCCAACAACTCCGTAGACAATATCCGCGAAATACGAGAGAGCGTTAAGTATCTGCCGAGCGAAGGCAAGTACAGGGTCTATATAATAGACGAAGTCCATATGCTCACCTCCCAGGCATTCAACGCCCTTTTAAAGACGCTTGAAGAGCCGCCCGCGCACGCTGTCTTTATCTTTGCCACAACAGAGATCCATAAAATACCCCTTACGATACTTTCGCGCTGTCAACGGCTCGACTTTAAACGCATTCCGCTGAGTAAAATACAGCGGCACCTTAAGAAGATTGTAGAAACCGAGGGAATTGCCTTTGACGACGACGCGCTCTACGCGCTTGCCCGGGGCGGCGACGGTAGCCTGCGCGACGCGCAGAGCCTATTGGAGCAGGTGCTCGCTTTTGGCGGCGGTACGGTCAAGAGCGGCGATGTCTCTTCCGCGCTCGGCCTTATGGACCGTTCCGTGCTCTTCGACCTTCTCGAAGCCGTGGTTCTTAAAGATGCGGTTAATTGTCTCAATCTTGTTGAAAAGATCTATAAATTTGGGTATGATTTGAAAAAAGCCTCCGCAGACCTTATAGAGGTGGTGCGCGATTTAAATGTGGTTTATGTCGGTGTAGATTCCGGTCAGGGCGCAAGGGCGCTTGTCTCCGACCTGCCGGACCACGAGTACGAACGGCTTGAAAAGCTTGCGGGCTGCACCGGAGCCGAGCGGCTCCAGATGCTCTTTACTATAATCTCTAAAGCATACGAAGAGGTCTCAAGAAGCGCGTTTCCGAGGTACGCTCTTGAGATGGCGCTTGTTAAGGCGGCTATTTTTGACGAGGTCAGCTCTGTCGCGGCTATAACCGAGAGCCTTGAAAGGCTCTCTAACCGTGCCCCGGTTCTGCCGGGCGCTAACGGGGTTAAGCCTGCCGGCGCGGCGCCAACCCGTTTGGAGCGGCCTTCGGCAGAGGCGAAAGGTTTAGCCGAACCGGAACGCATGGCCCCGAAAGAGGCTTCGGTTTCTGTAAGCGGGGCTGGTTTCAGTCCGGAGTTAACGCATTCCGGCAAAACCGCGGAGTTCTTCCAGGGCGGGGCTGCCGTGCCGGTAGCTAACGCCGTGAAGGCCGCAGTGGCCAAAGAGCCTGTTGCCGTCTACAGCGGCGTTAATGCAGGCAACGCGCCCGATACTCTGTTGAAGCAGATAACGAAACGCAACCCGGCGCTCGGTCAACTGCTTGAGGCCGCCAGTATAGATATAGACGGAGATGTAGTAAGGATAAACGCCACCGACAAAAGGCGCGAGTGTAAACTCTCTGCGGACAGGGCGCAGCTTGGGTCTCTGTGCAAGAGCTTCTTTAAAAGAGAAATGCGCATAGAGGTAGGTGTCGGCACGGCAACCGAAGAGAAAAAAAGAGGCCCGGAGCCGCTTGTGCAGGAGGCCCTTGAGGTCTTTGGCGGTGTGGTTATAGAAGAGTCGAGGAGGAGTGGCAATGTCTAAACAGCTTGGCGATTTAATGAAGCAGGCGCAGAAGATGCAAGAGCGCATGGGGGAGATACAGAACGAGCTGAGCACGAGAAAGTGCGAGGCCTTTGTAGGCGGCGGCATGGTGGTGGCTACCGTTAACGGCGCTCAGGAGCTTCTCTCGCTTCAGATAGACCCGACGGTAGTGGATAGCGACGATATAGATATGCTGCAAGACCTTGTTGTGGCAGCCGTTAACGAAGGCATGAAAAAGAGCAAAGAGATGATGAACGAGGAGATGGGCAAGGTGACCGGTGGTTTAGGCGGCGGCATGGACCTCTCTTCCATCTTTAAATAACGGGCTTAAGTACTCTTTAGCTCTTTACCGCTCCGGCATATTCGGGGTTGACGGGGTGTTTCTTGGTACAATATGCGGAGCCTATAGACAGGCTTATACAGTCTTTTTCGAGGCTTCCGGGAATAGGTGAAAAATCGGCTACCCGTCTCGCGCTCTTTATACTCAACTCAAAGAGCGGTTACGTGGAAGAGCTTGTAGATAGCCTCGATACCCTTAAAGACAAGGTAAAGCTCTGCGGAACGTGTATGGCCTTTTCGGCGACCGATCCGTGTCCGACCTGCGCCGACCCGAAGCGCAACAACGCCATTATTTGTGTCGTGTCGGACTTTAAAGATATGATGGCCCTTGACGCGGCTGGTGGTTTCTCCGGCCTCTACCACATACTGCACGGCAATCTCGCGCCGTTAAAAGGCGTGGGGCCTGATGAAATTCGGATAAAAGAGCTTACCGACAGAGTAGAATCGAACGATATAACAGAGGTAATACTCGCAACCGGTTTCGATGCCGAAGGAGAGGCTACCGCGCTCTATCTCGCCCGTATTCTAAAACCGTTCGGCGTTACGCTTACACGTCTCGCCTCGGGTGTACCGGTAGGCAGTTATGTGGAGTATATGGACGGCGTAACGCTTGGCCGCGCGCTTGCCGGCAGAAGGTCTGTATAACCACGGCGTGTGGGCCGGTTTATGCACGTGGGCGGTTAGTTGACGGGTCGTTATTGGTATTAGCGGTCTGTTACGAGCACGTGGGCGGTTAGCTGACGGGGCGTTATCGGTATTGCGGCCTGTTATGAGTACGTGGCCGGTTAGCTGACGGGGCGTTTTTGGTATTGCGGTCTGTTACGAGCACGCCGGTTTATATAAAGCAAGCGGCGTGTCTTGATTGTCTCTTGGGTTACACAGGTGTCTTGTCTGTAATCGGTTTATCTGTTTGAGTCATGTGTGTAAGCCGTTCTTTTTTGTGTTAAGGTATGTTTTATCATATAGTAAGTGCTTAAGGTCTGAGTTTGTACCTTGGGAAGAACAGAGCTACAGAGCCGCAAGGCGTTTAAAGGCCGGGTGGTGAAAAAAATAGATAGAAAGGAAATAAACAATGCTTGAAGTAAGGTGGCATGGAAGAGCGCAGCAGGGGGTTGTTACCGCGGCAAAGGTACTCGGTGAGACGTGTCTGAGAACCGGTAAATACGTTCAGGCCTTTCCTGAGTTCGGACCAGAAAGAATGGGCGCGCCGGTTAAGGCGTACAACAGGGTGTCTGACGAGCCTATAAGGATGCACTGTTCAGTTACGAATCCGGGGTTTGTTCTTATAGCGGACCCGACCCTTATAGGCATAGCGTTGGCAGGCGGCATGGAGTCGTCCGGCGGTGTGACGGAAGGTGCCACCGAAGACGCGGTCTTTATTGTAAATACACCTAAGTCTCCGGCTGAAATGCGCACCGCGCTCGAACTCGACGGTAAGCCGGCAAAGGTCTTTACAGTGGACGCGTCTCAGATTTCTATCGATAAAATAGGCCGTCACATACCTAATACCCCTATGCTCGGAGCGTTGGCAAAGGCTACGGGCATGATTACGCTCGAAGACCTCATGGACGACTTTAAGGTTAATTACTCTAAAAAATACAGCGAAGCCGTTATCAACGGCAACTTAGAGGCGATGAAGAGCGGTTACGAAGGTATTTCCGAAGGCTGAGTATATTTTTATGCGCGGACGGTAGTGCTTCCGCCCTGTTCGCTTTAAACTCTAACCGCTGTTTTTTGTATCGCTTTGCTTACGGTAGATGATTATAAAGGTTATAAAGGAGAGGTTATGACGGATAAGAATAACGAAGAGCTTCCTGAGGGAGGAGTCATACACGAAGGTGGTAACGCCGATAGTTATGAGACCGGAGGGTGGCGCAAGCTGAGGCCGGTTTTAGATAATGAGAAGTGCACAAACTGTCTTATCTGCTGGGTAATGTGTCCTGATTCGGCTATTATTGTTGAAGACGGCAAGATGGTCGGTTTCGATATGGAGCATTGCAAGGGTTGCGGAATATGCGACACAGAGTGCCCGCCCAAGATTAAGGCGATAAAAATGGTAAGCGAAGAGGAGGCCGACTGATGGCTACAGAGAAGAGTAATGAAATGCAGGGGCTTACCGGTAACTCGGCTGTAGCGCTTGCCATGAAACAGATAAACCCGGATGTCTGTCCGGCCTACCCGATAACCCCGTCTACCGCTATTATAGAGACCTTCTCTTCTTATGTTGCCGACGGAGAGGTAGATACGGAGTTGATTACGGTTGAGTCCGAACACTCTGCTATGAGCGCAAGCATAGGCGCCGCCGCTGCGGGCGCGCGTGTAATGACGGCAACTTCGTCACAGGGGCTCGCCCTTATGTGGGAGATGCTCTATATAGCGTCTGGCCTCAGGCTACCTATTGTGCTGACCAACGTAAACAGGGCGCTCGCTGCGCCGATAAACATTCATTGCGACCATTCCGACTCTATGGGCGCGCGCGATTCAGGCTGGGTGCAGCTCTACTCGGAGACCGTGCAGGAGTCTTATGACAATGTCTTTATGGCGGTTAGAATCGCCGAGAAGGTAAGGCTGCCGGTAATGGTCTGTCTCGACGGTTTCATTACGAGCCATGCTATTGAAAATATGGCGACTATAAGCGACGCAAACGTGCAGGATTTTGTCGGAGAGTATACGCCGGAGACCTCACTGCTTAAGGATATGGAGAACCCTATATCAATAGGCGCGATGACACTGCCCGACTACTATATGACATTTAAAAAGCAGCAGTCTGAGGCTATGGCCGAAGCAAAGGACGTGGTCGAAGAGGTCTCTGCCGAGTTTGCTCAAAAGTTTGGCCGTGAATACGGCCTGTTGGACTCTTACGAACTTGAAGACGCCGATGTGGCGATAGTTATCTTCAACTCTGCGACCGGAACCACGAAGGTAGCTGTGGACGAGCTTAGAAAAGAGGGGTTTAAGGTCGGAGTGCTTAGAATAAGGTTATTCAGGCCGTTGCCGCACGCTGAAATCGCGGCTGCGCTTAAAGGTCTAAAGGCGGTTGCCTGTCTCGACAGGGCCGACTCGTTTAACGACTTCGGAGGGCCGCTCTTTAACGAGGTTCGCTCTTCTATATACGACCTTGAGGACCGTCCGAAGGTTATAAGCAGAATCTATGGTCTCGGAGGGCGCGACTACAAAGTTGAAGACGCGAAAAGTGTCTTCGAGGAACTCCTTAAGGTAGTGGAAACCGGTACCGTTGAAGAGATGACCAAGTACATAACGATCTGAAAAGATGATTGAACAGGTCCCGGCTGCGGATAATCCGCCGGGCTAACGATACGAGGTATTTGAAATGGCTAATCTTAAAGAACTGGCAGGAAAGAAGGAACTCTTCACGGGCGGGCACAGGCTCTGCGCCGGTTGCGGCATTCCGCCGATAGTAAGGCTTGTGTTAAGGTCTACGGACGCTAACCTTGTGGCCTCTACGGCTACGGGCTGTCTTGAGGTCGGTACTACAATCTATCCGTACTCGTCGTGGAGAATCCCGTGGATTCACTCTGCCTTTGAAAACTCCGCCGCAACTATATCGGGGGTTGAAACCGCCTACCGCGCTCTTAAAAAACGGGGCAGGATTCCGGCAGATAAAGAGACAAAGTTTATCGCCTTCGGCGGCGACGGCGGTACTTACGACATAGGGCTTCAGTCGCTTTCGGGCGCGCTCGAAAGAGGGCACGACTTTTTATACCTCTGTTACGATAACGGCGCTTATATGAATACCGGTATTCAGCGTTCAAGCGCGACACCTATGGGCTCCAACACCACGACCTCTCCGGCCGGAGAGGTGATACCGGGCAAGGAAGAGTGGCGCAAGGACCTTACACGCATAGTCGTAGCGCATAACGTGCCGTACGCGGCGCAGGCCTCTCCGCATAACTGGAAAGACCTTGAAAAGAAGGCGGCAAAGGCATTGGCGATCAAGGGCCCGACCTTCTTAAACGTAATGAGCCCATGTCCGCTCGGCTGGTACTCCAAGCCTGAAGACTCCATACAGCTTGCCAAGTTATCTACGGATACCTGCTACTGGCCGCTGTACGAAGTTGAAGATGGTGTTATGAAAGTTACTTACAAACCGCGTGAGAAAAAACCGATAGAAGACTGGCTGAAGCCGCAGGGCCGCTTCAAACACCTCTTTAAACCGGGCGGCGATGTTATTATAGAGAAGATTCAGGCTCAGATAGATCGGGAGTGGGAGAGGTTGCTCGACCTTGAAGGCAGGCAGATCTTTTAAGCCGATCACGAACGGGTATCTTCAAAGTCGGCTTTTGTGGTAATAAGATGCGGGCCTGTTGATTGAAAAATAGGCTTCGATCTTATTACTTTGTTGGCCGGTTGTTTGTAATTCCGTTTAGTAGCCGTTTTTTTTGTATCAATTTTTTTCGGCAGGCCGGGTCTTTTAACGCGCTGCCGGGTTTTAAGTTGCCCTGCTGCCCGGTTAAGTAGACGGCGGCATAGTATATGCAGGAGTTTTAGCTTTTACACCATAGCAGAAGGGATTTGAGATGGCGCAGTCCTCTTTCGTAATGTTCGACGAAGAGTACCGGGAGATATCGGCTGTTGTAGAGAAGCTGATCCGTGAGACAAACGCCAAGTGCGTCTATCTTGTCGATAAAGACGGTCAGTTGATCTCTTCCACGGGTGATACTCAGGATATAGACGCTACCTCTTTGGCCTCTTTAACCGCCGGTAATATCGCGGCTACGGGCGGACTTGCCAAGCTTATCGGAGAAAAGGAGTTCTCTATACTCTTTCACGAGGGTGAGCGGGACAATATTCATATATCGGTAGTCGGCTCGCGTATAATTCTTGTTGTCATCTTCGATAAAAGATCGAGTCTCGGTCTTGTT
>JAJRYL010000229.1 GCA_024275855.1 Deltaproteobacteria bacterium | reverse complement strand
GCTATCCACAAGATAGTAAGCGGGTTGCTTATAATAACCTCGCCCTTGAACGAAAAGAGCAGAAGCAGGGTTAAGAGCAGAGCGGCTATACTGACAGGGGTGAGCAGGTGAAGAAATCTGTTATTGAACCACTCCAGCCCCTTATATTTCATTATCCATTTTCTCGAAAGATAACCGGCGAAAAGAGGCAGCCCGACATAGATGAAGACCGAGAGCAACATAGTCTGCCACGGCACTGTCATGGAATTTACATTCAGCAGCACCCCGCCGAGCGGGCCGAATAGGACGAGCATCATCAAAGAATTGATAGCGACCATTACAAGCGTCAGGGCGTCGTTGCCCTTTGCGAGGTACCCCCACATCAGAACCATTGCCGTACACGGCGCTATACCGAGCAGGATTGTGCCGGCTATATAACTTCGCCACAGCTCCACCTCCTCGCCGTTTGCGAGAATTTCAGTGCCGGGAAGGTAGCTCTTGAATAAAAAACCGAGAAAGAAATACGATATCGCCAACATGGTGAACGGTTTTATCGCCCAGTTAATCAGCAAGGTCAGAAGAACAGGTTTTGGCGCTTGTACGGACTTTACTACACGGGAAAAATCAATTTTAACCATTATAGGGTACATCATAAAAAAGAGGCAGACCGCGATAGGTATCGATACCTCGTGAATTGAAAAGTCGTTTAACGTTGAGGCGGCGCCCGGCGCCAGCCTTCCAAGCATAATTCCTCCTGCGATACAGAGCAGAACCCAGATGGTTAGATAGCGCTCGAAAAGTGAAAGTTTTTTTACAGGTTGCGGCATAACGGTTTTACCTCGGCTTTTTTATTTCGTCTAAATAAAATTGAAAGAATCTTTTCTTTATCTCGTCCCGGACGGCTCTAAACTTCGTCATTATCTGCTCTTGAGTTCCAACGGCCTTTGCGGGGTCGTTAAAGCCGATATGAATCCGTTGCCTCACGCTGCCCGTAAAGACCGGACAGGCTTCGCGCGCCTCTCCGCAAACGGTTATAACGTAGTTGAAATCCTTGTCGATAAATTGCCCGACATCTTTCGTACACTGCCCGCTGATGTCGATACCGACTTCGTTCATTACTTGAACCGCCTTAATATGAACGGAGCCGGTTATAGCCGTTCCGGCGGAGTAGACCTCGACCCCGCTGTCGAATGAGTTGAGAAAACCTTCCGCCATCTGGCTCCTGCAGGAGTTGCCAGTGCATAAGATCAGAACTTTTGGCATATCATACTCTTTCACAGGAGGTAACAATTCTATAATTCGTCAAGTGTCGAACGGTTTCGGGCAAAAAAAATAGCTAACAGACAGTTTCTCTATCAATAGACAACGCTTTTTTGGCGTCCGCCTTCACTACCTCGTTATCGGGCAGCCACTTTGCGAAAAGAGGAAGCAAACGGTTGATATAAGGCCCGGCCGGCGACCGGACAAGACTGTAATTTATCCACTTCCCCTCTTTTGCGTCCGAGACAAAACCGGCGTTTCGAAGAATGGAAAGATGTTTAGAGACCGTTGATGTAGCAAGTTTCAAAATAGCTGTGATCTCGCAGACACACAACGACCTTGTTTCGAGCATCTTCAATATACGGATTCTGTTTACATCCGAAAGGGCTTTAAATATATTGGCTAAATTTCTAATTGACCGGAGGCTCCATTCATTTCGCTATCTAACGAAATAATAATTTAATTTTCTCATATTGTCAAGATTTTTTTGAACTAACGGAATCCGACAATAAAAAACTCGATTTTCGAAAAACTCCGGCAACCTCCGCTTCTATGATAACCGGTCGCAGGCAGCGCTTTCCGGCCATAATCGCGAAGCAGCGGCGGTTCGCGATTTTTCGATTCAATAACAGCTCTTTACATCTACCGTAAGGGTTACCTTTACGGTAATCCGCACAACATAAAAAAACCCGGCAGGGTGTTAAACAACAGGCGCCCGACTTTTAGTCTACTCCTATGTAGTCCTCGGACTATGCAAAAATCCATACAAGGAACCATCCAGTCTTTATTCATATTTTCCGAAGTTATCAATTAAGTGTATTAAATAATAAACAGGGCAATACCCCGGATACTCAAATTATATCTGTACAGCCGGATATTAAGCGCACTTTGAGTTTAATAGTAAATCAACAGGCAGTACCCGTTGACTTATAGACCGGGAAAACTATTTTTTTGATCTATAAAAAGTAATTTATAGTAATTCTCTTTTGGCTGTAATTCGATTTTCTTGGATAACGTGTACGATACCGGCAACAAAAAAAGCTTGTTCTGCCGTAGCCGTAGTAACTTACGCCGTACGGTACACAGGCGCGTTGCCACCCACACATGGAGGGTGTGAAAAATGAGTTTTCAATCTGTAAAGACCAGGTTTATAGGCAGTTATCTCTTCTTGTTAATCCTATTTATAATTCAGGTACCTATGGTCTATGTTCTCATAGGAGGCACTACCGAGAAGTATACCCAGATAGATACTGCGGGAGATTTAAGAAAGAGGGCCGTTGAGATTACCGACATACTCAGCCGCCACATAATGACCTGAGACGAGGAGCTTGAGTCGCTTTTCCAGAAGCGCAAAGGTGAATACCAGGAAGTTATAGATAACTTCAGAAAAGGCACCGATACGCTTACCGCAATAGACAACGAAGAGATATCGGCAAAATTGACGATTGTCGAGAACAAGTGGACGGAGATGCGCAGAGCCCTCGACGAGACAATGGTAAACGGCGACAATATGAGAGAGATGAAGCAGAAGGCCGAAGAGTCTACATCCACTCTATTAACCGGGCTCGATACACTTATGACTGCGGAGAAAGCGACCAAAAACTCCAGGATAACCGGGTTTACGGACAAAACCGGTCTACAGAAGGTTAGAACCGCCATGCTCAGCTACTATATGGAGCGGTTTATACTCGCTACGGATGATAAGCCGGAGTTAAGAGCCAAAATAACCAAGCTGATAACCGGTATCGATACCGACTTTAAAAAAATCAGCGCGGTAGCCGCCGTCAACGGAAGGGGCGTGACCGGTAACAAACTCAACGATATTTTAAAGTCCGTAAACTCGGCCTGGGACCTGAGAAAGGTTGAGGTAACAGAGGCTATGGACAATAACGACATTTTTCATAACAGCATTAAGAGCCTGATTAACAAACATACCCCTGAAGTTGTAACCGCCGCCAACGACTTTACAAAACTCATAAGCAACAATGCAAGACACGAGGCTATGGGCGGAATTAAGTTAATGGCGCTCTCGGTCTTTATCTCGGCAATAGTTACCGCCTTCTTTATGTGGAGCGCCAACTCGATGATTATACGGCCTATTGTCAGAATAAAAGAGACGGTCGAGAAGTTCGCCCGAGGCGACCTCACGGACCGCAGCAGGGTAAAGATCACTCTTTTCGGGCGAGAGATAAAAGACGAAGTATCGGCGCTTGGCTGTTCGGTAGATGAAATGGCCGACAGCATGTCCAACGTACTTGGCCGCATAGCCGACTCGTCCAACCTGCTCGCTTTTTCCGCAGAGCAGTTTACCGCCTCGGCAGACGAGATTGAAAGCGGAACCGATAGCCAGAGCGCCCAGACCATGCAGATAGCAACCGCAATGAAAGAGATGAGCGCGACCGTGATAGAGGTTGCCCAAAATTCTCAGAAGGTCTCCGAATTCGCCCGTGGCGCGCAGGAGACCGCGGCAGAAGGCGGGAATATAGTACGTGAGGCCATAAGCGCCATGCAGGAGGTCTCCGAATCCACAACCTCGACAGCGGATACAATAGGTAAACTCGGGGAGAGTTCTGAAGAAATCGGTTCCATCATCTCCGTTATCAACGATATAGCGGACCAGACCAACCTGCTCGCGCTCAACGCGGCAATAGAGGCCGCGCGCGCCGGAGAGCAGGGACGCGGTTTCGCCGTTGTGGCCGACGAGGTAAGGAAGCTCGCGGAGCGTACCACAACCGCCACTAAAGAGATCAGCACAATGATAAGCTCTATACAGACCGATACAGGCACGGCGGTTGATGCAATGGGCGAAGGCATAAAGAAGGTGAATAACGGTGTAAGGCTTGCAAACGAAACAGGCGAGGCGCTTGCAAAGATAGTTGACGGCGTACAGAGCCTGAGTGAGATGGTCTTACAGATAGCTACCGCGACCGAAGAGCAGAGCGCCACTGTGGACGAAATAATGGGCAGTATGGACTCTATAGCCGAAGTCTCTAAAAGTAACGTCAGTGCGATAGGAGAGGTCTCGTCCGCGACCGGAGAGACGGCGCGCCTTGCTACGGAACTAAAAGAGCTGGTCTCCAACTTTACGGTAAATACCGGTTCGGGCGATACACCGGAGCAGAGGCTTAAATCGAGCGGCGGTAAATCTTTTTCCACAATGAAGCTCACCTGGAAACAGAGCCTCTCTACCGGACTCGAATGGCAGGACGCGGAGCATAAGGAACTATTTCGCAGGATCAATACTCTTTTCGAAGCAATGAGCAGTAGAGATGACACGGCGGGTCTGTCAAGGGCGGTGCACTCTTTGAACGAATTAGTGATAGAGCACTTTGGCAACGAAGAGAAAGAGATGGCTGGCAGCAACTACGCTGAAATGAACTTCCACATATCCCAACATAACAAGTTTAAAGATATGGTGGCCGAACTACAGGCGAACTTCGAGAAAGGAATAGGGGTAAAGGAACTTATCAAGACACAGAGTTTCCTTATAAGGTGGTTCTATGAGCATGTAGCCAAAATTGATAAAGAGCTTGCCTCGCACCTTACTAATTCAGGTATCGCGGTGTAAAGTACGCTTAGAACCGGTTTATGAAAAAGAGGCGGAGGTGCTCTTAAGCATCTCCGCCTCTTTTTTTTGCCGTCCGCGCGTAACTCTTTTCAATCACCTATCTACTTTTCATTCAGCTCAATGCGGTTCAATATTTTCAAACCTGCCGGTATCTACCGTTAAAAACCTTCCTTAACTTGCTTTTTTACCGGAACCGTTTTCGTCCGCACCACCCGGTACTTGCCTTACCATAGCTGCCCCGCCCCCCCACCCTGTTGCCGCCATATACCCCCTATAAATACTCCCTGTCTGAAACCACAAAAAAAAATAAACCGGCAAAACCTAACTATACATATTAAATAACATACAAAAGAGCGCCGACCCCGTTAACCTTACATTTTATGCAATAGATGCTTACGTATTGTCAGTAGCGCAATATAATGCAATACGATTTAAAATAGAAAGTTTATCCTTATTTAACCGATATGAAAGTATAACTCTGCAACCGGTCGCCTAAAGCAACCTCTATAATGGAGAACCTTTGCGCCTCAAAATAAGAAAGAAGATGCTCCTCGGTTTCACCGTGGTGGTGCTGGTTATGTTCTTCTTTATCGGCATAATAGTAGCCT
>JAJRYL010000228.1 GCA_024275855.1 Deltaproteobacteria bacterium | reverse complement strand
GAGCAATAATATAGTAGAGAGGTTAAGGAGGTTAGATGATTAAGCGGTTTTTAAGTCCAAGGGTCTTAAGCGGTGTGCTTGTGCTGGCTATTATTTTTACCGCGGGGCAGTGGGCGCTTTCGCAAAAGGTTGTAGCGGTTCAGAACGAAACCTATAAGTCGTTAAAGATATTCGCCGACGTGCTCGGTATTGTGCAGAAAGATTATACCGAAGAGAAGGACTCGAAAGAGCTGATCTACAGCGCGTTAAAGGGTATGGTGAAAAAGCTCGACCCGCACTCAAGCTTTCTTACCCCCGACGACTATAAAGAGATGCAGATAGATACCAAAGGAGTCTTTGGCGGTATCGGCATAGAGATTTCCATGAGGGACGGCGTGCTCACGGTTGTGGCCCCTATTGAAGACACCCCCGCTTACAGGGCGGGTATTTTAGCGGGCGACAAGATTGTGAAGATAGAGGATAAGTCTACCAAAGATATGAGCCTGACTGACGCGGTAGGACTTATGCGTGGAAAGAAGGGCACGGATCTGCGGATATACGTAATGAGAAAATCTTTCAAGAAACCCAAGCCCTTTACTTTGACACGGGCGCGGATAAAGATAAAGAGCGTAAAGTTCAGGAGCCTCGAAGACGGTTTCGGCTACGTACGGCTTACGCAGTTTCAGGAGAACAGCGCGCGGGATATGCGCAAGGCGCTAAAGAAGATAACGCCTAAAGAGGGGCTTAAAGGGCTTGTGCTCGATTTAAGGAACAACCCCGGCGGTCTGTTGACCGAGGCTGTAGCCGTTTCCGACATCTTCCTCTCTTCCGGAATGATCGTTTTCACTAAGGGGCGTAACGATGTGGCGAAGATGGAGTTTACCGCCGACAAACCCGGCACGGAGCCGGATTATCCGGTAATAGTGCTTGTTAACGGCGGCTCCGCAAGCGCTTCTGAAATCGTGGCCGGCGCCTTGCAGGACCACAAAAGGGCTATAGTGCTCGGCACGCAGAGTTTCGGTAAAGGTTCCGTGCAGACCATTATTCCGCTCTCGGACGGTTCCGCCGTGCGCCTTACGACTTCCAAGTACTATACGCCTTCGGGCAGGTCGATTCAGGCAAAGGGTATTGAGCCCGATATTGTCGTAGAGGCAGGTACGCCGCAGATGCATATAAAAGAGAAGGATCTTGAGGGACATCTTGAGGCCGAAGACGGCAGCGATAAAATCAAGTCCGGGAAAAAGAAGATAAAGATAAAAGAGTCGGCGACCAAGAGCGTTGACGGTGCTGAAAAAGTGGACATACAGTTGGAAAGGGCGTTGGATTACCTTAAGAGCTGGACTATCTTTAAAGGAATGCTCAAAAATGCCAGTTAGCGTGGCAGGGTAGATGGCCGCCTGTAAAAGATGAAAAAGAGACGAACTCCGGCGCGAAAGGGCGGCCGCAAGAAGGCGCGTAAAAAAAACGCTATGGGCAGAGGCTCCGTAGTAGGGCTCGCCCTGCTCGCTGCCGCTGTTATGGCGCTTTTAGCCGTGCTCTTCTTCGAATATGTCGCGCCTGCGCTCTTTGAACCGGTCACT